>JAQBFL010000378.1:0-6375 GCA_032123415.1 bacterium
GAATTCTCTTTCCTTGGACATTGGATATTCCTTGTTGGCTGTTGGTTATTGAGAAGGCGTGTGACACCTCAACACGTTTTCATATCTTTCATAGAACTCTTGACACTGCCCCGCCGCAAGCATGGCCCCCCACTCCAGCGGCTTCAAGGCCAGATACACGGCGTCGGCGCGCCAGGGGGTATTCATCCGCCGTGCCACGCGCGGTCCCAACCGGTTGTAGCACCGGCGAAAGGCGCGGTGCGATTGGGGCGCCGACCGCGCCCACACATCCTCCAACGCCCAGAACGCCAGCAGTTGCCGGTTGACGCGGCGCAGCCGCCCATCGCGCCCCGGCAGCACTGCCAGGGGCCCCACCAACGCCGGGTGACCGCGGAGGGCAGCCGTGACAACGAAACAGCTTGGCGGTTGCTCCGGCAGTCCCCGGTACGACCACCACGACGCGACAGCCGAGAGCACCCACCAGGGCGCTCCCGTGCCCAGGGCCATCCACGCCTGCGACGGGGTGATGGGCGGGGAGGACTTGACCACGACCAAGTAAGCCGCCACACCATACCACGCGGCGGTGTAGAGCGGGATCAGCATGCCCAGAAGCATGGCCGCCTCGAACCGAATCGTTGCGAAGCCGTGCACAAGGCAGACCCAACCCACGACAACGCCCTGCAGAAGCCCCAGCTTGACCCAGGGCCTGGCCGGCCTCCCGTTGCGCCAGATCATGGCCGCATAGAATGAAGCAACCGCCCACAACACCAGCGGCAGGAGCGCGAACTTGCCGCCATGGAAGCAATCCAACCATCCGAAACGACATCCGCCTTTCCAGTCCGGAGTGAAGGACGCCGCCCCCAGAAACGTCAACAGGGGGATAACGATCCCGCCCAGCGACTGAATAAACGCCAGACCGAAATACGACCACGAGCCGCGGCGAACTGCCGGCGGTGATGCCAGCAGCAGCGCGGGCACGACCAGAATGGCGCCAATGACAAGCCACGGTCCTAACTCTCTCATTTTCCATACCTTTCCGGTTGACGATAGCGGCGACGAGAACGGTGGACGATTGGGATACTCTCTACTCGTTATCCTTTCTCGTCGCCGCTATCGTCAACCGATTGCCCAGTTTCATTCGTTTCAGAGAACTATTGACCGGCCCCGGCAGCGCTCTCCCGGCTGCTGTGTTGAACAGGTATTCGAAAAAGTTGCTTCGGAATGCATTGGGGTTGAGGACGGGAACCGGCGTATCCGGGCGAGCGAGGAATGGACTGAGTACCCAGGAAAGCTCGCAGCCGGTCAGCCCCCCCATGAGCAACCATGCCATCAACACGCGTGTCGCCTTCCGACGTGCCCCGGCCAGAACGACGAGCACGCGAAACAACCGAATGTTGCCGACCACACCGGCCAACCCCACCACGGTGGTGTTCAGCACCAGAAGTGCACGGTACGCCGCGCGGTCTCCGTACTGACCTGGCGCGGGCGACTGCCAGGCGAAGAATGCCGTGATCGGGGCGCACGCGGCCAGCACTACCGAACAGACGGCAAACGCGAGAACCATGGCTGTCAGCGTCTGACGGAAAGAAATTCTGGCTCCCAGCGCCTGGGCCATCAGCGTGTTGACGACGGCGCTGAACCCCGTGACGGCGAGCATGAGAATCGGCATCTTCACCGCGCACAAGAGTCCCTGCTGCCATGATCGCCAACCGCCGAATACCGCGCCAAAGACGGCGCTGCCCAGCGTGAGATTCACCAGACAGGCGCACAGGAGACGTCCTCCGTGGCTTCCCTCGGAGATGTCCGCTATCATCGGTCCGTCCAGCCTGCACAGTGCGGCTGGTCCGATGAATCTCTGGCGCAACGTTGTCACTCGACCCCTCATCGTCGGTCACTCCATGCATCGTATCCAGTGCTGTACGAAGAACCGCTTTTCCCCGACTTGCAGAGGTTTGTACGGCCCAATCAGGGGACGCATGACCGTCGACATCTGCAACAGCACGGCGAGCAATACAAACGCCCAGAGTTTCATCGATCCACGGGCCCGCCCCCCGGTATGTTCGACGGCGGACTTCAGCAGTCGGTACCCGAACCCCAGGGCGGCCATCCATAGGAGTAGGTGCAGCAACCCCATCCAACCGGCGGCGCCGGTCGACTGCGAGAACAGCCACGCCACGGGCGCGAAACCAGTCAAGAGAAGCACCGCAAGGGCTAACGCCATCAGCATCAGCCCCCACACATCCCCGAGGGTCAACCGGCTACCCGCCAGCGCGGAGAGGATGTACAAGCTCGGCAGGCAAATGATGCCCGACAGGAGAACGCCCGCCACCAGCTTGATCGGAACGGCCCAAAGCTGCGCTCCACCCGAAAAGCATCCCATCACGACCCCGCAGGCCAGCAGGCCGACACAGGAAATCCCAAGCAGGACGAGACGTACGCGGCTCGCGCGCCCCTGGAGCACTTCGTACGCCAGCCGGGCGGGGCGCTTCAGCAGCGCGTCGGTGACGCCTGAGACCGTCACGGCATCGAGCGGCTTGAACTCCTCCGTGAACATTGCCTCGTTCTCATCACTCCGGTGCGGGGGTCGCCTCTGGGATGGAGGCACCCGCGGCGGCGTGACGGTGCGTTCTGACTGCGTGGCATTCCCGTTTTCGTTCTCGATCCCCGATACGATCATGATGCGCGATCTCCTTTCCTTATCACCGTATGGCAAACATGGATGGCAGCACGCCCGTCAGGCGGCTCTTGGCGGCGCCTGACTCCCGCGGCAACGATCTCCGGGCGGCATCGAGCACCTGCGTCAGCGCCGCGAGATACTCCTGGAACCGCTGCAGCCCCTTCTCGGAAATTCTCACGGTCGTCTGCGGCTTGTTTTTGACGAAGCGCTTATCGACTTTCACGGCCTCCGCCTCCTCCAGCACCCTGAGGTGCCGGTTCAGGTTGCCGTCGGTCAACCGGCAGGCCGTGCGCAGCTCGACGAACGACAGTCCGGCCTCGGATGCGCACAGCGCCGACATGATGGCCAGCCGGCTGGGCTCGTGAAAAATCCGTTCAAGCATCTCGTGTGCCGGCTCGGGTGCGACTTGACGGCGCTCATTCATGATCGGTGCCTCCATCCGTCGCGGGCGCCGTCCGCCCGTTGCTGCGCCCGCTCCACAGCGTCAGACCGCCCGCCAGCTCGCCGGCGAAGAACACCGCGCCCATGGGCCAGGGGTTCGTGAAGCGCACGCCGGGATGGAAGAGGCACACGGCGCCGGCCAGCCCATAGAAGAGCCCGACCGCCAGGTTGGCAGGCGGCAGCGCCCGGCGGTAAGGCGCATGCACCAGACCGTACATTCCCATCCAGATGCCGAAGAGCAGATCGTGATAGCCGCGCTGGACCATGGCCGCGCTCAACAGCGCGCCCGCCGTCAAGGCCGGCAGCGCGTCGAGTGCCGGCAGCAACTGCCGCCGGTCACGCGCCGCGACGGGGTCGCGCCAGAACCACCACAGCAGGCCGCCATAGTTCACCGCGAGCGCCGCCGCGAGCACGCTCCCCCACCCCGCCAGATGCGCCGCGGACGCGGCGGGATAGGACGGACGCGACATGACCGCAGCCCCGGCCAACGCCACGCAGGCGCCGACAATGCGGGCGATGCCGGAGTAGCCGCGGAATCGCGAGCGGTCGATCGCCAGCGCCCGCATCTCCTCAACCTGCCTCAGGGCGTCGTGAATATGGTTCGCAATCATCTCCACCTCCATCTTTCACGACCCATCCTAGCGCATTGCAAAGTACTTTGCAATAGAAAGTTTTCGGAAATTGTTTGTGAAAATATGGACAGCCACCCGCCGTTGGGATATCGTTTCCCGGTTCACGGCTCACCGGCGAAGGCGCCGATGGGCAACATGGATGGTTTTGACGGAGGCATGCGATGAAGCGATACAAAGTGGGCATTGTCGGTTGCGGCAACATCAGCGGCATTTACTTCAAGAACATGACGGGGCCATTCGCGAAGCAACTGCACGTCACGGCCTGCGCCGACCTCGTCATGTCGCGCGCCGAAGCCAAGGCCGCCGAAAACGCGGGCGTGAAGGCCATGACAACGGCCGCTCTGCTGGCGGATCCGTCGATCGACATCGTCGTCAACCTCACCACTCCGAAGGCCCACTTCGAAGTCGCTCACGCCGCCGTTTCCGCGGGCAAGCATGTCTACAGCGAGAAGCCGATGACGCTCACGCGCGATGAGGGCAAGAAGCTGCTGGCGGCCGCCAAGGCCAAGGGCGTGCGCGTTTCCAACGCGCCGGACACGTTCCTCGGCGCCGGGCACCAGACCTGCCGCCATCTCATCGACTCCGGCGCGATCGGCGCCCCCGTGGCCGCCACGGCCTTCATGCTGTGCCGCGGGCACGAGAGCTGGCACCCCGATCCCGAGTTCTACTACGAAGTCGGCGGCGGACCGATGTTCGACATGGGGCCGTACTACTTGACGGCGCTGGTCAACATGCTCGGCCCCGTGGCGCGCGTGACCGGCTCGGCCCGCATCTCGTTCCCCACCCGCACCATCACCAGCGAGAAGAAGCGCGGCAAGGTCGTGAAGGTGGAAATCCCGACGCACGTGGCGGGGGTCCTGGACTTCGCCGCCGGCGCCGTCGGCACGATTATCACCAGCTTCGATGTGTGCAACCAGAACCTCCCCCACATCGAGATCTACGGCAGCGAGGGATCCCTGAGCGTTCCCGACCCGAACGGCTTCGGCGGCGAGGTCAAACTCTGGACCGCGGCGAAACGCGAGTGGGAAACGGTGGCACACACGCACCCCTACCCAGAGAACAGCCGCGGCATCGGCGTGGCGGACATGGCCGCCGGCATCGACGCCGCCGCCGCGCATGCGGCCTCCGGCGAGCTGGCCTACCACGTCCTGGACATCATGCACGCCTTCCACGACGCGTCGTCGTCCGGCAAGCACGTGAAGCTGGAGAGCACCTGCTCGCAGCCCACCGTGCAACCCACCGCATCGCGCTGGGCGTAGCAGCCCCGGAAAAGGCGGGACGTTCCCGCGTGCGACTCAGAATGCCGCGTTCGCCGTGAGCAAGAGGTTACGCCCGGGCTCGTTCACACCCGAACCGTGGATCCGGTAGTCCTCGTCGAAGAGGTTCTCCACGGCCAGTGCAACGTCAATCGTCTCGGTCACCCGCGGACCGCAGCGCGCCGTGCAGACGATGTAACCGGGCGTCCCGCCGGGCGGAATTCGTTGGGTGTCTGGCTTGTCGGCCGGCGGATCCTTGTGCGCGCCGCGCCGTCAGAACCGCGCGCCCCACCAGAAGCTGCAGAGCAGCGCGGTAAGCTGCGAGATGATCCACGAGCGATCGGCATCCGGTGCGATGCGAATGCCGGAGGAGCTGGCGATCGTGGTATAGTCGCGGTAGAGCGCGCGCAAATCGTTCTTGTTCGCCGACCCGCTGCCCTGCGCCCAATGCGTGATGCTGTCGATGACCACGTCCTCGCCCTGTTGCAGGACTTCGGCCAGGTACGGGCCGTCCTCGATCGAGCGCTCGTCAGGGCTCGCCATGGCCGCGATCTCGGCCAAGTCGTTGGCCATGCCCTCCGCCGTGTCGGCCGACCCGCGCTCGCACAGCCTCAGCCACGACTCCGTGATACGCCAGCGCGCCGCCTCGCCGTCCATCCGGCTCAACAGGATGGCGAAGTACTGGTCAGGCTCCTCGCTGAGGGTCTTCGTGCCGTTGCGGTTCCAGGCTTCACGGATCAGACGATCCTCGCTCCAGCGGAAGAACACGGCATTCTTCTCCTTGGGGTCGACGACGATGAAACGGCGCTGCTTGGGCAGGTAGCCGATAGCGGCGATCCAGTGCTCGAAGTCCCGTGAAAGCAGAATAACCGGGTTCCCGAAACGCAGATGAGAGCGGATCGCCCGCGCGAACAGGCGCCCTTCCTCACGGGCCTTCATGATGACGAATTCGGAACGTACGCCGAACTTGCGCGCCGCGCGGCGCAACCCGCCCTCGTCAACGCCATGAACGAACACGCTGACCGGTCGCCCCGCCGCCTTGGCGAGCTGCCGCTGCGTGGCGGGAATCCCCAGAATGAAAAGGCACGCGGACAGGCTGCACGGGCCGCAATGGCTCGGCAACTGCAATTGACACAACGGGGCGAAAAGCCTCATGATCCTGACCATAGCACACGCCTCCCTGCGCGATTCCACTGCCGCAAAGGTTTCAGGCGATGCGGAGGCATCGCACGGCTCAGGAATACGCCAAAAGCGGCCGGCATGTTGCCCCTAAAGCGCCGCCGGAGCAAGCGGAAACAGCGGAAACAGCGGAAACAGCGGAAACAGCGGAAACCGGGAAAGCCGCGCAGGGTCGTTTCATCTGCTTTGCACGGACGGGGCGCGGTTGCCG
>JAQBFL010000379.1:0-5070 GCA_032123415.1 bacterium
AGGACACCCGCCACCGCACACCTCAGCCAGGCGCCTGCCCGCCGCATCGTGTCTCCGGCGTCGGCTTGCCAGACCGTGTCGAGCGGATTGTGTCCGTGCCTTAAACTCATGGTCCCATTCCGTCACAGGGTGAAAAGGGACGAGATTATGTCAGGAGGCGGGGAAGAAAGCAAGGCTTCACCCGCGCATGGTTGTCAGTGCGCGAATTCGACGCACCGCGTCTCGCGAATCACCGTGACGCGAATCTGCCCCGGATACTTCATGTCCGTCTCGATCTTCTTGCAGATGTTGCGGGCCATGATCATCGCTTCGTTGTCGTCGATTTTTCCGGGGTCGACCACGACGCGGACCTCGCGGCCGGCCTGGATGGCGTAGCTCTTCTGCACGCCCTCGAACTCGTTGGCCAGAGTTTCGAGCTTCTCCAGCCGCTTGACGTAGATAGCCGCCGTCGACGAACGGGCGCCGACCCGCGAGCTGGAGATCGTGTCCGCCGCCGAGCACAGCACGGCGTAGAGGCTGTCGGGCTCCACTTCCTCGTGATGGGCCGCGACCGCGTTCACCGTCACCTGCTGCTCGCCGCTGCGCTTCAGGAGGTCCGCGCCGATCACGGCATGCCCGCCTTCCACCTCGTGGTCGAGCGCCTTGCCGATGTCGTGGAAGATGCCGATGCGCTTGGCCAACTGCACGTCCAGGCCCAACTCGCCGGCCATGACGCCCATGAGCTGTGCCACCTCGAGGCTGTGCTGGAGCACGTTCTGCGAGTAGCTTGTGCGGTAGGCCAGGCGGCCCAGCGCGCGCACCAGGTCCGGCTCGACGTCCTGGATCTCGATCTGGTACAGCGCCTCCTCGCCCGCCAAGCGGATGGTCTCGTCCATGTCCGTACGGACCTTGGCGACCACTTCCTCAATGCGAGCGGGATGGATCCGGCCGTCGGCCAGAAGCTGTTCGAGCGACAGGCGCGCGATTTCGCGGCGGATGGGATCGAAGGCCGAAAGCACGACGGCTTCGGGGGTGTCGTCGATCAGGATGTTGACGCCCGTCGTGGCCTCGAGGGATCGAATGTTGCGCCCGTCGCGGCCGATGATGCGGCCTTTCATGTCGTCGCTCGGCAGCGCCACGCTGCTGGTCATCATCTCGCTGGCATGCCCCGAGGCGTAGCGTTCGATCGCGAGCGCCACGATCTTCTTGGCCTCGCGTTCGGCCCGCTCGCGGGCGCGTTCCTGCAGCTTGCGGATCAGCGCGCCCATCTCGGCATGCACTTCGCTTTCGACGCGGGTCAGGATGGTCTGCCGCGCTTCGTCGCGCGTCATGGCCGCCACGCGCTGAAGCTCGTCGCGGCTCTGGGTCGCCAGCCGGTCAAGTTCCTTCTGTGCCGCGGTCAGCCGCGCGGACTGATTGTCGAGCGCCTTGGTTTTCTCGTCGATCTGCAGTTCCTTCTTGTCCAGCATCGCGACCTTGCGGTCGAGGTTCGTTTCGCGTTGCGCGATGCGCTCCTCGATCAGGGCCGCCTCCTGGCGCCTGGTCTTGATGGATTCCTCGAACTCCTCTCGCGCCTTGAGCACCTCGACCTTGGCCTGGATGCGAGCCTCCTTGAGAATGCCTTCGGCCAGGGCCGCCGCTTCCTTCAGCGAAGCCTTCGCCTTCTGTTCCGATGTGTTCAACACCGATCGCGCCATCGCGACGCGCACGAAATACCCGACAATCAGGCCGATTGCGCCGGCCAGTACACCGATTATTGCAGGCATGTTGTTCTCCCTTCCGTTATTGCCGTTTCCCCGGGCGTCGCCACGGCGTGCATGCGCACGTCGGCCGGACCCATGGGCACTTTCTCCACCAATTGAACGGCGAACGCCAGGCCGATCCTGGTCGCGTTGCGCGCATTCTCCCCGCTCAGCAGGCGGTCATAGAACCCCCTGCCGTGTCCCAGACGGCCGCCGCCGCGGTCGAAGGCCAGGCCGGGCGTCACCACCACGTCGATGGCCGCCTTGTCCGCCCACTCCGGCGCGCGCGGTTCGAGGATGCCCCACGGGCCGCGTTGCAGTTCCGTCTCGTCATCCATCCATCCGAAAGCATACCCGTCGGCGGCGTCGGGACGTCGGCAGGGCACGCAGACGCGCGTGCCCTGCTGCCGGCAGCGGGCGAGAATCGCCTCGGTGCCGACTTCCCGCGGCAGGGGCAGGTACAGGGCGGCCGTGCGCGCGGTCTTCCAAACGTCCAACGCCAGGGCGCGAGTTTGCGCCAGGGCGCTCTGCGCGGTCAGCGCTTCCTCGTCGATCGCAACCAGCGCGGCCCGCACCGCGTCGCGAATCTTCTCTTTCTCGCGCTCGATCATGCCGCCCCCGGCCCTTCGCCCTTCGCCGCCGCGCGCCGCATGGCTTCCCACGCTTCGAGGCGCTTGCGCATGACGTCCTCATAGCCCTCGCCCGTCGGCTCGTAGTACCGCGTCGCGGTCGGCACGTACTCCTGGGCCACAAAGTGCCCCTTGAAATCGTGCGGATAGACGTAGCTCTCGTCCGCCGGCAGGTTGGCAGGTTGGATCTTAACGTTGCGCAAGTGCCGCGGCACCGGCAGCGTGCGGCCCTGCCGGACGTCCTGCATGGCTTTGTCCACGGCCAGGCACGAGGCGTTGCTCTTGGGGGCGCAAGCCAGGTACGTCGTGGCCTGGGCCAGCACAATGCGCGCCTCCGGCATGCCGACGAACTCCGCGGCATGCATGGCGGAGGTGGCCAGGGTCAGGCCGCGCGGGTCGGCGTTGCCGATGTCCTCGGCGGCGAGGATCACGAGGCGGCGCGCGATGAAACGCGGGTCCTCGCCGGCCACAAGCATTTTGGCGAGCCAGTAGACGGCGGCGTGCGGATCGGATCCGCGCACGCTCTTGATGAAGGCGGAGATGGTGTCATAGTGCCCGTCCTCGTCGCGGTCGTATACGACGGCCTTGCGCTGGATCGAGGCTTCCATGACCGGCAAGGTCACCCGCACCCGCCCGTCAGCCCCCGGCGGCGTGGTCAGAACCGCCACCTCCAGGGCGTTGAGCGCGCGCCGCGCGTCCCCGTCGCAGAGGCGGGCCACGTGATCGAGGGCATCGGCGTCGGCGTCGGCATGCGCCACGCCGAGGCCCCGCTCCTCGTCGCGCAGACTGCGCTCAAGGAGGGCGCGGATGGCCTCCTCCGAGAGGGGCTGCAGCTCGAAGACGAGCGAGCGCGAGGTGAGCGGCGCGTTGACGAAGACCAGCGGGTTGTGCGTCGTGGCGCCGATCAGGGTGATCGTGCCGTCTTCCACGTGCGGCAGCAGCACGTCCTGCTGCGCCTTGTTGAAGCGGTGAATCTCGTCGATGAAGAGGATCGTCTCCCGCCCCTCGTGGGCGCGGCGCCGCCGGGCGTCCTCGATCAGCCCCCGGAGGACTTCGACGTTGGCCCGCACCCCGCTCGTGCGTTCGAAGCGCCGGCGTGTGACGCGCGCGATGACTTCGGCGATCGTGGTCTTGCCGCAGCCCGGGGGGCCGTAAAGGACGATGCTCTGGAGGCGGTCGGCTTCGATGGCGCGCCGCAGGAGGCGGCCGGGGCCGATGATGTCGTCCTGCCCCACGATCTCGTCGAGCGTGCGCGGTCGCATGCGAGCCGCCAGGGGACGACGTCCCATGTCAGCCGCGTCGGCCTGTTCCCACAAATCCATGAAAAAAACACCCCGCCCTGTCGTTTACGGCAACTACCTCTAGACCTCAAACGTGAGGTGGGTGCCCTAGCCGCCATTTCAGGCGTCCCTCCGAAGAGGGCGTGCCATCCGCGGCGTATTCAGGCTCCCTGAGAAGTAATAAAGGGTCAGAGATTACTGCCTTTTCGCGAACAAGGCAGGGTGTTAAAACCCAAACAACAGCCCAACGCGGTTACGAAAGAACAACCATCTGCACCGGTTTCCTAGAGCTTCGCCACCGGACACGCCGGAAGCCCGCCATCCATCCGCTCCATTTTCCACTCAAACCCAGCCTTTTCGGCAAACCGTGCCGCCTTCACCGGCAGCAGCAGAATCGTACATTCCATCGCCATCGTCATGGGCATCGAACCCAATCTCTGTCCGCCCTCTACCTCACCCGCCGCTCGGAACCTGTCATCGGCCCTCGAACGGCAGTCAATTCTCTCTGAGCTCGGCCTTGAGCTCCTCGCGCAACGCCTTCTTGATAGCCTCGTGGTGGCGATTGGCCTCTTCGTCGGTCAAACTGCGCTCCATCGAGCGGAATTCGATGCTATACGCCACGCTCTTGCGGCCGTGCCCCATACCTTCCGATTTGAAGATATCAAACAACTCGACCGATGTCAACTCCGGCGGTGCAGCATGGCGGATGGTTGCGACGATCTTCTCGTGCGTCGCCGCATCGTCCACGACCATGGCCACGTCCCTTGAAACGGCCGGGTAGGCCGGGATGGGGCGGGCCGCCGGAACGCGGAAGGCCTCCGCCAGGAGATGCGCCATGGCCAGCTCGCACAGCGCCACGGGCCCATGCATGCGCCATTCGCGCCGCAAATCGGCCCTGAGCAGGCCCATGACACCCAGCGGGGCGCCCCCCGCGGCGATCCGCACGCCACTGCCGGCCTCCGCGAAGGCGGCGTCCGCGGGCTGGAACGAGACATTCCCCACGCCCCGCACCGCCAGAAGCTCGGCGACGATGCCCTTCATCCACAGGAAACACTCCTCCGGCGTGACGGGCTTGCGCAGATCCATCTCGCCGCGGCCGAACGGCCCCAGCAGACCGATGCATAGACGCGCTTCCTCGGCCACCGCCGCGCCGTCCCAAGTGAAGATCTTGCCGATCTCGAAGAGGCCGGCCCGCGCCGCCTGGCGGGCCAGATTGTGCCCCAGGGTCTGGGTCATCTGCGGGATCAGCGAGTTCCGCAACACGGCGTGATCCGCGCTGACGGGATTCGGCAAGGCGACCCGCGCGGCGGAGTCGCTCCGGTCGAACAGGTCGAGCAGACCCGGCGCCAGAAAGCTGTAGTGCAAGGCTTCGCACAAACCCAGCCCGACGAGCGCCGTACGGCACGCCGTCTCGGCCCGGAAAGGCTCGTCGTCGACGCC
>JAQBFL010000380.1:0-3455 GCA_032123415.1 bacterium
GCTCTCCGGCGCCTTGTCCAGGCCGTGCATGCGCGCCACTTCCTCGATCAGGTCGGCCTCCAGTTCGATGTCGTAGCGGAACCCGGGCGCCTCCACGCGGCAGGCCCCGGCCCGCCGGTCCACGATCCGGAACTGGAGCGATTCGAGGATGTCGGTCATCTCGCCGTCGGAGATGTCCATGCCCAGAAGCGCACGCGCCGCATCGAACCCGAACCACAGGCGGCGCGGCTCCGCACGGCCCGGATACACGTCCACGAGTCCGGCCGCAAGCTCGCCCCCGCCCAGCTCGGCCATCAGCGCGGCCGCGCGGTCGGCCGCCCAGGCCGCGCCGCCCATGTCCACGCCCCGCTCGAAGCGGTGCGCCGATTCGGTGGAGTGCCCCAGCTCGACCGAGGTGCGGTGTATGCCGGCCGGCGCGAAGCAGGCGCTCTCGATCAGCACCGTTTCGGTGTCGTCCTCGATTTCGCTGCCCTCGCCGCCCATGATGCCCGCCAGCGCCACGGGCCGGTGCGCGTCCGCGATGACCAGCATCGCCGGCGTCAGCGTCCGCTGGACGCCGTCCAGCGTGGTCAGCCGCTCGCCTTCCGCCGCCCGCCGCACGCGGATCTCGGCGCCCTCCAGCCGCCCGGCGTCGAACGCATGCAGGGGCTGGCCGCATTCGAGCATGACGTAGTTCGTCACGTCGACGATGTTGTTGATCGGCCGCACGCCGCACAGGGTCAGGCGTTTCTGCATCCAGGCCGGGCTGGGAGCGATGCGCGTGCCGAGCAGCGCGCGCGCCGTGTACCGCGGGCAGCCGTCCGGCGCCTCGATCGTCACCTTCACCAGCTCGCCGATCGGCCGCCGGCCCTCGGCCACGCGCACGGCGGGCATCTTGAGCGGCCGGCGGTAGAGCGCCGCCACTTCACGCGCCATGCCCAGAATGCTCAGGCAGTCCGGACGGTTCCAGGTGATTTCGAGGTGCAGAACGGTCTCGGCCGGACCGAGCACCTCGCTCAACGGCTTGCCGACCGTCGTCGCCGGCGGCAGCAGCATGAGCCCCGAGTGGTCGTCCGAGATGCCCAGCTCGTCCTCCGCGCACAGCATGCCGAAAGACTCCTCGCCGCGGATCTTCGCGCGCCGGATCTTCAGACCGCCGGGCAGCGTCGTGCCGATGGGCGCGAAGGGAACCTTGGCGCCCGCCCGGGCGTTCGGCGCGCCGCAGACGACGCGCAGTTCGGCCTTGCCGTCGCTCACCCGGCAGAGGCTGAGGCGGTCGGCCCCCGGATGGGGCTCGACGCCGAGGATCTCGCCCACCACGATGCCTTCGAAGCTTCCGCCGATCCGCTCGATTTTCTCGACCTCGACCCCGGAGAAGGTCAGCTTCTCGGCCAACTCCTCCGGCGTGGCATCGAAGTCGACGAACTCCCGCAACCAACTGACTGGCACTCGCATCGGCATGTTGTCGCTTCCTCTCGCGTCGGCGCCCGCGCGGTTCAGGCGAACTGGCGCAGGAACCGTACGTCGTTCTCGTAGAGCATCCGGATGTCGTGGATGCCGTAGCGGATCATCGCGATACGCTCGACACCCATGCCGAAGGCGTATCCCGTGACGGCCTCCGTGTCATAGCCCACCCGCCGGAACACCCGCGGATCGACCATGCCCGCTCCGGCGATCTCGATCCAGCCGCTGAGCTTGCACACCCGGCAGCCCTGGCCGCCGCAGACGTGGCAGGTAAAATCGCACTCGACGCTGGGTTCCGTGAAGGGGAAGAAGTGCGGGCGGAAGCGCACCTTGACGCGCGGCCCCATCATTTCGCGGGCGAAATAGGCCATGGTGCTCTTCAGGTCGGCGAGGGACACGCAACGGTCCACGTAGAGCCCCTCGATCTGGTGGAAATTCGCGCTGTGCGTGGCGTCCGTCGTATCCCGGCGGTAGCAGCGCCCCGGCGTGATGATGCGCACGGGCGGCTTGCGGGATTCCATGACCCGGATCTGCACGGGCGAGGTCTGGGTGCGCAGCAGTTCGCCGTTGGCCAGCCAGAAGGTGTCCTTGGCGTCCAGCGAGGGGTGATGGGCGGGCGTATTGAGCGCCTCGAAGTTGCGGTACGCCGTCTCCACGTCCGGTCCCTCGGCCACGGTGAACCCCAGCCGCCCGAAAATGCGGGCCGCCTCCTCGATCACCATCGAGACGGGGTGTCGTGTGCCCAGCCCGTGCCAGCGTCCCGGCAGCGTGACGTCGAAAGCGCCCGCGGCCGGGCCGCCTGCCGCCGCCTCGGCCGCCTGGCGGTCTTCGATCAGGGCGCCCAGCTCGTTCTTGAGGCGGTTGGCGAGCTTTCCGGCCTCGGCGCGTTCGGCCGGCTCCAGCTCCTTCATTTCCTTCATGACCTGCGGCAGGAGCCCCTTGCGGCCGAGGTACCGGACGCGCACGCTCTCCAAGGCCTCGCCGTCCGCGGCTTCGCGCGCTTCGGTCAACGCCGTTTCGAGCACCTTCGCCAGTTCCGTCGCGCGCATTGCGTAGTCTCCGTACCAGGCGCCGTGGCCGCTGCGGTTGCCGCGCCGCCCAAAAAAAAGGGCCATCCCGAAAGATGGCCGCAGGTCAACGTCGATTCGGGGATCAACCCAGACCGGTCTTGGCCAGATCGATCAGCGAAGTAAAACCGGCAGGATCGTGAATCGCGATCTCGGCCAGCATCTTGCGGTTCAGCTCCACGTTGGACTTCGTCAAGCCTTCGATGAAGCGGTTATAGCCGATGCCGCCGGTGCGGCAGGCCGCCGAAACTCTGGCGATCCAAAGCCCGCGGTAGTTGCGCTTCTTGGCCTTGCGGTGTTCCGTCGCCATCACCATGGCGCGGTCCACGGCTTCCGTCGCCTGACGGAACAGCTTGCTGCGCGACCCGCGGAACCCCTTCGCCAGCTCCAGGCGGCGCTTGCGGCGCAACCTCGAAGCCGGCCCGTTTGTTGCCCTTGGCATGATCAGACCTCCAAAAAATCCGTTACCTCGATACCATGTCCACCACGCGCTGCCGCATGGCGTCGCTCAGCACGGCTGACTTGCGCAGCGAACGCTTGCGCTTCCGGGACTTGCTGCCCAGCAGATGTCCCGATCCCGACCGGGAGAACTTGACCTTCCCGTTGGCCGTCACGCGGAACCGTTTTGCGGCCGCTTTCTTCGTCTTCTTCTTCGGCATACCACCATCCTTTTCCCGCCCCCACCCCGTTCCGGGAGCGACGGCATTCGGGTCATAGACTCGAAAACAAAACGAATAACCTACAGCAAAGCAGCCCGCGCGTCCAGTCCCTTTTTTGGGCAACGAAAGGGCTTTACACGAAGATAGTCGTGTGTGTATAATGCGCGCCATATCGAAAGGAACTGAATGCCGGAAGCAAGTGGCCGCCGCGCTGCAGCGGCACGGCTACGCCGACGGCACCCGCGCCCAATACCGCGCCGTGCTGCGCAGCTTCTACCGCTACGCT
>JAQBFL010000381.1:0-3826 GCA_032123415.1 bacterium
CTCTCGCAGGGCGTGAAGAAGTCGCGGCCATTGAGCGCCGCGAAGTCGCGGAAGCGGAAGACATAGCCATGCCCAGCGTTCACGACACGAAAAGCGACATCGCCGAGGCCCTTGCCGGGTTCGGAACGAAACCGCTGATCTTCTCTTCCAGCTCACCGACCAAGAACTCAGCCGCGAATCCAGCCTCTTTCCAACGGAAACGCTTCCCAGTCCGAACTGTCGTTCTGATGCCTAGGGCCAGGGCTCCGCGCCGCCGGGCCCTGCCGGAGCGCTCTACTTCCCGCTTCGCCGGCCCTCCAGGCGGCGGGCGCTACGCCTGTCGCGATCCGTTGAGACCTGCACTTGCGCGAGAATTGGGTTTGTTATTGCCTCCGGCAGGTGGTAAAAGGCTACTCGGTTGTGTGTGGCGTTTTCCATAAGCAAGGGTGCCAACGTGATTGGGCTGGCAGACATTGAACGGGTCGGGAAAGAGATCGGCGAAGCCGCGCGAGCGGAGCGCGTCGTTCTCTTCGGCTCGTATGCCAGTGGCCGCATGACCGCCGACAGCGACGTGGATTTTCTTGTCGTGGCGGAAAGCGAGTTGCCCCGTCACAAGCGCAGCCGGGAGCTTTATCGGCGCATTCGCCCGCACCGGTTTGCCATGGATATCGTCGTTTATACGCCCGAGGAAGTGCGCCGGGGCTGCCGAACACCCGTTTCCTTCGTTTCGCAAGCGCTACGGGAAGGGAAGACGGTCTATGCGCGCTGAACTCGAAATCGCCCGCCAATGGGTTGCCAAGGCACTTTGCGAGGGTGGTGACAAATGAAGAAACTGCGCGTTTACCTCGATACGTCGGTTATCAACTTCCTGTTTGCCGACGATGCGCCGGAGAAGAGGGATGCCACGCGCGAATTCTTCGAGATGCACATTGGCGGCTTCGATGTGGCCATATCGGACATTGTACTTGTTGAAATCGCGCGAACACGGAACGAGATTCGACGCCGCATCCTGAAAGACGCAGTGGAAACCCATAAACTGGTTTCCGTTGAGTTGACCGATGCGCAGGCTGAAGAAATCGGCAGCATGGCCGATGCATATATCCGCCACGGCGTGATTCCGCTGGGCAAGCGCGATGATGCAATGCACGTCGCCATTTGCACCGTTCTGGAGTTCGATGTGCTGTTGAGTTGGAATTTCCAGCATCTGGCGAACGTCAAGAAGCAGATACGGATTAACACGGCGAATCAGAGCGAGGGGTATTTGAAACCCCTCCTGCTGTTGACGCCTTTGGAGTTGATGGGTGATGAAACAAACAGCGAGTAAGACGCTCTCGGAAGTGTGGGATGCCAAGCGGATGGTGGGCGAGGAGACCCGACATTTGCGCGGGGCGGAATACTTCCGGTACATGCGCGCGGAGGCCGCACGTGTGTTTCCGGACATTTCTCATCGCAAGTCGGGAGCAACGGCACTGCGCGTGGCCGAAGACCGCCCGGCATACGGTGAGAAAGATTGAGTGGTGAACATGCGGGCACGGGCCCAGTCCGCCGTCGCCAAAGGCCATGGCGGACAAGTCGGGCTCGGGCCCTCCGTGGGGCGTAGTGGGTGTCCGCGCCTCTTTTGTGTGCGGCTCGCGATGATCTCGCGTTGTTGGAGGTGGAAGATGAAGACTGAGAACGTTCAGGCGCCGCTGGCATTGAGGCAGGTTTGGGATTGGAAAGCGGCAGTATGGGAAGATCTGAAGGACGTTCCTTTCGCTGAAGCAGCCGCGACTGTTGCGCGACGCGCGCGGGAAGCCGCGCGCGAGCTTGGATTTCCAACCGTTGACTCGCCGGCAAAGGCCCTTCGCGTAGTATCGACGTTTCCATGCCCATGTGGCGGAGGGACTGGCGGAATGAAGCGACAGAGGATGAGCGCTGATGGAACTGAAGCTTGAGGATCTTGTGTACCAGCGGGAGGCCATTGACGCCGTAATGCGGTTGTTCGAGGGCCAGCCACGCAACACGTTCGACATGGCTTGCCATGAGGGCGTGCGCAGCAACATCCTTACCATCGGTTCCGAGCCGGTCCGCGAGAACCTACGCGCGGTAATCCAGGACAGCGGCATCGACGAGGAAACCGCCTGTCTGAATGATGCCCTCGACTTTTGCGTGGAGATGGAGACCGGGACCGGCAAGACGCTGGTCTATCTCAAGACGATTTACGAGCTCTACCGGCAATACGGCTTCACCAAGTTCATCATTCTCGTGCCTTCCGTCGCCATCAAGGAAGGAGTGCTCTCTGCCTTCGAGGTATTCGAGCGGCAACTCGCCGATGTCTACGGTTTCACCCCCGCTTGCTTCGAATACGACAGCAAACGGCTGAACCGCGTGACGACATTCGTCGAGGAGCAGCATCCCCAAGTCATGGTGATGACCGTCCAGTCATTCAATGCGGAGGACCGCATTCTCAACCAGGCCCAACGGGAAGACTTGTTCTTCAACATGCCTTTCATCGAGGCGATTTCCCGCACGCGCCCGGTCATCATCATGGATGAGCCGCAAGAGGGGATGGACACGGACAACTCCATCGCGCGCATTGAGGCGCTCAAGCCCCTGTGCAAACTCCGCTATTCCGCGACCCACAAGGTCATGCGGAATCTCGTCTACCGGTTGACGCCGTTCGACAGCTACCAGCAGGGCTTAGTAAAGAAGATCGAGGTGTTGACGGTGGCCGAACAGAACGAGGAGGCCACTTTGCGCGTCGAACTGGTGGAGGTGAAGACGTACCAGGACGGGAAACCGCCCCGCGCAAAACTGCGGCTGTGGTACGCAAAGACCGACGGCACTTTCGCGCTCCGCGAGTCACCCTTGCTCAAGGTAGGCGACGATCTGGAAGAAAAGACCGGCAACGTCGGTTACCGGGGCTACGTGATCCGTCGCATCTCTAAGCCGATGCGTGAACGCACCTACCGTTGCGAGTTCGAGAACGGCGCGGTTGTGGTGGAGAAGGAGAAGTCCGCCGACCTCGAAGGCATCTTCGGCGAACAGCTTTACTGGCTGATCGACAGCCATTTCACGAAGCGCGAGCGCCTGGGGCCGCACGGGATCAAGTGCCTCTCCCTGATCTTCATCGACCGGGTAGACAACTACGTTCAGCCCGACGGCATTATCCGCCGCCTTTTTGTCGAGAAGTATCGGCAGGTCTGCCGGGACCGGCTGAAACGCGAGGCCACCGAAGAAGAAGTCACCGCGATCCAAGGTTACTATTTCGCGCAGACGGCCAAGGGCGAGTACACCGACAATGAGAAGTCCATGCGGACGAACAAGGAGCTGTTCGACCTCATCCTGAAGCGCAAGGAGGAACTGCTCCGCATCGGAAATCCGGTCGAGTTCATCTTCTCCCATTCCGCTCTCGGGGTCGGCTGGGACAATCCGAACATCTTCAACATCGCCACGCTGAACCAGAGCTACAGCGAGATCAAGAAGCGACAAGAGATCGGCCGGGGACTCCGAATCTGCGTGAACCAGGACGGGCAGCGCGTCTATGACGCGGAAGACTGCCCGGAAGGAGAGGAAGTCAACCTCCTCACCATCGTGCCGAACGAGACCTACGAAACATTCGTCAACCAGTACCAGAGCGAAATCAAGGAGATTTACGGCACGACCGCTTCCGGCGCGAAGACCCGACACAAGGCAAAAGGCAAGCATCCGCGCAAACGAAGCGTGAAACGGAACGACGCCGTTTACGGGAGCGATTCATTCCGGGAATTCTGGCGGCGACTGAGTCAACGAACCGACTACACCGTCGTTTTCGATGACGACGCCGTGATCACGCGCGCCGTAGAAGCTCTCAATGCGCTCAAGATCG
>JAQBFL010000382.1:0-4156 GCA_032123415.1 bacterium
GCGGGGCTTCGGTCGGCACGGCCTTCAACAGCGGCCAGCCGGCACGGTCGGCGACGCGCTCCCGGCCCGTGGTCAAGCGCACGATCAGCAGATTGTCGCCGTCGCGCCGCAGGTGCGCGGCGATATCGGCGCGAAACGGCATGAAGGCCGTTGCATGGTGGCCCAGGTGAACGCCGTTCATCCACACGTCGGCATGCACATCCAGTCCGTCGAGCGAAAGCTCGATGCGCTCCAACCCGGCCTCGGCCGGCGTGGCGAAGGTGCGGCGGTACCACCAGGAACGCTCAGGCACCCAGTTCGAATACTGCCTGAAATTCAGGCCCACCAGCGGCTCAGGCAGGCGTCCGGAGCGCGCGATCGCGTCGTTCACGTCTCCCGGCACGCAGGCCGCGCACGTGGCCGGCGCGCCGGCCACGGCGCCATACGCATCCACGTCGTCCGCGAGCGGACGTTCGATCAGGTCCCAGGCGCCATCGAGATTCACGGTGTGCATGGATAGTCCCTTCTTCCTATCATGTGCACGCCACCGTCGCGGCGCGGATGACGCCGTCGTCGTGCGACGCCGCGATCCGCTCTCCCGGCCGGACCGTCAGCAGGCTGTCGTCATCCCACGGGCCGTCGATCAGCTTGCGCAGCACGCCCAGCGAGCCGCCGATCTCCTCATAAGTCCAACCCTGCCGCGCGGCATCTTCGCGCGCCATGGCGGCGAAACGGTCGTCGCACGGCAGGCCCATGCGGATGAACGTCATACGGTCGTAGTGCGCCGTGGCGTCCCCCATGGTCTCCATAATGTACGCCGCATTCTCCTCGCCGTACTTGGCAACCAGCTCGTCATACTTCAGGAAGAGCCCCAGCTTCTGGGGAACGGTCTCCTCGCCGGCGCCCGATGCGTCGTTGCGCTCCGTCCACCCGCTCGTGCGGTAGTAGGTTCCAGGATGCGCGTCGAAGTATTCGCGATAGGACTGCCGGTCGCCCATGAAGACGCCGATACAGTCGTGGGACTTGGGCACGATCAGAGGCAGCCGCCGCGCCTCAAGCCCCGCCAGGCCGTTATTGCACAGCGCGTAGCCCATCAGAATGGCCTCGTACCGGGCCGGATCGACCGCGTCGACCGCCTCTTGCAGGCGCGGCAGCATCCGGTCCGCCCCGAGATCGTGCAGCCCCTTGGGCAGGAACTGCACGTCGCAGGTGTTCGGGCTGTCCGCCAGCAGGGCGCAGACCTCGCGGAAGAATATCTCGCAACAGATCAGTTTCACACGCATGGGGTCAACTCCTTGATCGGCGGCGGACCTCGACCGACCGCCGCGCATAGCGGCGCTTCTTGAGGTAAAGACGAATCGCGATCAGCGGCACGGCCCAGCGCGAGGTCAGCAGGGCCATCGCCGGCACTCGGAACCAACGCCAACGCCCGGCTTGCTGCAGCGCGGTCACCGTCCGCTCCGCGAGACGTTCGCGCGCGGACGCGTCGGCCGGCGCCTGCCTGTCGTACTGCGGCGCCGCGCGCCCGGCCCGCCTCCAACGCGCCACCCGCAGCGGGGCCATACGCCCCTTGCGCGAGGTCTGCAGCTTGTGCGTGCGGTAGTCCGGGTCGTCCGACACGTCGGTCACCGCCAGCTCGCCCGCGTCGACGGCGGCCCGCAGCAGGGCCGCCCCGCGCTCCGTGCGCACGAGGATGCGCGAGTGCGACCGGAAGCGGTACTCCCCGCGCGCGTCGCGCGTCCAGGCGTCGCCCACGGCGATGTCCGCAAACTCGCACGAACCATCCAGGCAGGTCGAGCACCGTTCGGGGAGGTACAGGCCGGCGAAGTAGTTGTACGCGCCGTCCTTGTAGTTCGAATAGTGCAACGGCCGCACGCCGCCATCGCGCAGGACGGCCTGCATCCGCCCCGGCCACTCGCCGCCGCGGCACTGGAAATCGGCCACTTCCTCGCGCCGGATGCCGCGCGCGGCCAGCAGCTCCTCGGGCAGGCAGGGCTGCAGCGCGCCACCGCAGAAGAGGCCCACCACGACCTCGATCTTCGCTGCCAGGGCCGGGTCATGACGCTGGAGCAAGCGATACCCGTGGGTCTGGCAGGGCAGCATGGTCGCGGCGTAGCGGCCGGGAAGGGCTCGCAGCGAGGCCCAGACGCGGTTGACCGGTATCACGGCGTACCGCGAGCCCTGGCTGAGGCGCAACTCGTCCACGTCGCGGGCTACGAAGGCCTCCCCCTCCCAGGGCCGGTCGGGCTTCATGCGCGTCGCGAGGCAGCCGTCCACCGCACCGGATTTCAGCAGGCCGGCCAGCAGCGCCGTGGCGACGCCCCCGCCGGAGCCCCCCTCGCGCATCGCGCCGTCCGCGGCATAGCCGACGTAGGCCGCGCGCACATGCCCGTCAAAGCCGCGATCGACGAAGCGCTCGCCGAACACCTGCTCCGCCAGGTCTCCGTAGGAAAGGCGCGCGCCGGGACAAACCTTGCCGCATAACCCGCACGCGGTGCAGCGGTCCGCGCGCAACCGCGGAAAGAAATCTGGCGTCAGGTCAATCGCATCCGTCGGGCACACCCCGCCGCAACTGCCGCAACGAGTACAAAGCGAGGGCCGCGAGAACCCGATACTGAGGAATGGCGCCGTCTTCGCGTCAATAGCTTGTTCGTGCGGACCCATTGGCGATGTACCAATGAACATTCCCGGTCGTCGTGTTTGCGACGACATAGATGTCGTTGCCGTACGAACCTCCCGACTGATCGAAGCGATAGTGCTGGCGGTCGCCGTTGTGGATTCCGTCGTACCGCCCCGACTCGATCACCGATCCGGAGGCGTTCACGACGTGGCAACCGCTGACGCTGCCGTTATACTGGGGCGGAAGCAGGACGACCAATCGGCCATTCGACTCGCCGACCGGCTTCCAGAGGAATCCGCCTCCCGCGCCCTGCTCGCCCAGTCGCTCGTTGGTCGACGACCTGTTGGTCGGCGCGGCTGCCACATCCTGCGTCTCGCCGGAGGCATTATTGGACGCGCCTTCCGCGACGGTGCCGTCGTCCTGCACGGGCTCGGCATCCACCAACTCTTCGCAGGCCATGCCAAGAACCATGACCATCAAGCACAGCCCAATACCCGGCAAGAACTTAAGACGTTTCAACAGCATGACATTCCTCTCGTTCGGTTGGCGTTCCGCGTCTCCGCCGACTGCCTTGCTCCATGCACTGCGAAGCAAACGGCGCACGCCGTAAGAAACGAGATAATACTTCATTCGGCCGCCACAAGCAACCCTGATCTGGCCTGATCTGGCGCCCTACACTTCCCCCCCATTTTCCAGCTTCGCTGAGGATTCGGGCTGTTTAACATCGCACCCCAATCGAGGCCCGCGCGGATGCGAAGTACCGCACCACCGCCGCGATCACGCTCGACCAATGGCGGGGCTTCGGCCACGATACGCATTCTATGATCACCGACCCGCGGTGCCGCGATCCGCTCCGCGGCGATTTCACGCTGGCGCCGGATTCCCACGCGCTGGCGCTCAGCTTCGAGCCGATCGACCTCTCGGACGTCGGCCCGCGCACGGCGGAAAAGCGTGAAGACGGCCCCGGCCCCGGCTGGTTGCGGATGTAGACTTGACATCGAAACGACATGAGACAAGGATGAGAGAATTAGGATTATGAAGACGAACACGCCGGTGGGAATGGACAATGCACAATGAGCGCATCCCGGTCCGCGAGTACGAGAAGCTCGCCGACACGTGGCGGCCGAAGGCGCGCTGCATGAACAACCGGATAAGTTCCTCGAGCCCAGGAGTTAGTGGCTAGGCGTTAGGGGTTAGGGAGAAATCGGTTGACGAGAACGGCGACGAGAGCGGATTACGAGTAAAGACTCCCGCAATTGTCCCCCGTTCTCGTCGCCGTAAGCGTCGAGCGAAGTGGACAGCAAAAGGCGTTCAGATGAAAGAACACATCCCTTCTCTGGTTTCGATTCTATCCACGCTGGCAGCCGCGTCGGTATCCGCCGCCGAGACGGCCTACTTGCGCCCGGGCGACGTGATCGTCTGCGTCGGGGACTCCGTTACGGCCGCCGGCGTGTATGACGGGTTCCTGCAGGCAATGCTCGACCGCCTGTATCCGGGGGCCGGCATTCGGGTTGTCAACCGCGGCGAAGGTGGCAAGTCCGCGGACGCTGCCACCGG
>JAQBFL010000383.1:0-3110 GCA_032123415.1 bacterium
CTTGCGACGGGAGTTGTGCGCATGATGACGAGCCAAGAGGCGGAAGCGATCTACGACGCCGGCAAAGAAACCGTCGTGCGCGTGCTCTTGGAGTTGTCCCGCAAAGTGGATCAACTCACGGCTGACTTCGCCGCCTTGAAAGCCGAGAATGCCGCGCTGCGCCAGCGGGTGCAAACGCTCGAAGAGCAAGTCGCCAAGGACTCGCATAACAGCCACAAGCCGCCCTCCTCCGACGGCCTGGCCAAGCCCAAACCGAAGAGCCTGCGTCCGAAGAGCGAGCGACCCACGGGCGGTCAGCCGGGCCATCCGGGGCACACGCTGCGCATGGTCGAGAAGCCTGACCGGATCGTGCCCCATCGAGTCGAACGCTGTTCGGGCTGCGGTCGATCCCTGGCCGGGCAGGAACCCGACCGCGTCGAGCGCCGCCAGGTTCACGATCTGCCCGAACCGAAACTGGAGGTCACGGAACATCAGGCCGAGGTCAAAACCTGTCCCTGCGGCTGCCTCAACCGCGCGGCCTTCCCGCCCGAGGCCGCCGCCCCCGTGCAGTACGGTCCGCACGTCAAGAGCGTGGGCGTCTATCTGGGCGAATATCAACTGCTGCCCTTCGACCGGCTCACCGAGATCATGCGCGACCTCTTCGCCTGCGAGAGCTTCAGCGAGGGCACGGTCGCCAACTTCAAGGCCGACTGCTCCCGGCGGCTGGAGCCGGTCGAGGCGGCCATCCGCGACCTGGCGACCGCCGCCCCCGTGGCGGGCTTCGACGAAACCGGCGTGCGGGCCACCGGCTCGCTGCACTGGCTGCACACCGTCTCGACGCACTTCCTGACCTGGTACTACGCGCACAAGCGACGGGGGTGCGAGGCCATGGACGCCGCCGGCATCCTGTCCGAGTACCGGGGACGCGCGGTCCACGACTTCTGGAAATCCTACCCAACTACGACTGCGACCATGCCCTGTGCAACGGCCATCTGCTGCGCGAACTGATTTTCCTATGGGAGGAGCAGTCGCAGAAGTGGGCCAAGGCGATGATCGACCACCTGCTGGCCATCAAGGAAGCGGTCGCCACGGCAAGCGTGGCCGGCTTGATCGCCCTGCCGCCCACCGACCAGGAGCGGTTCCTCAAGGGCTACGAGCGGATCGTCAAGGCGGGCTACGCGCAGAACCCGGCCGCTCCTGCGCACGGCCCGAAGCGGCGGGGCCGCCGCAAGCAGAGCAAGGCCCGCAATCTGCTCGACCACTTCCGCGACCACCCCGACAGTATCCTCGCCTTCATGCGCGACTTCGCGGTGCCCTTCGACAATAACCAGTCGGAAAGGGATCTGCGGATGATGAAACTGCGCCAGAAGATTTCCGGCACCTTCCGCAGCTTCCAGGCCCTCGTGAACTTCTGCCGCATCCGCGGCTACGTCTCCACCGCCCGCAAAAACGGCATCAACGCGCTCGATGCGCTCCAGCGTGTGTTCCTCGGCAACCCCTTCGTTCCGGCGGTCAACACCTCGTGAGCCTCGCCCACGCGCCGGGTGCGGGCACCCCGCCATTCACTCTCAGGTGGCCGCCCGCTTTGGGGCGGCTACCTGAGTAGTTACCTTTTGCTCATCATTTCTACTCCTTGGTGGTGGTTGACATCGGTGTGAGACTCTCCTTGTTCTTGTTCATCGCATTCCGCAATTGTCATTTCTGGCGCCTATAGACAATCACCGCCGCGCCGGGCGCGGTCACTCGATTATCCTCCAAGTCCCGCGGGCCGCCCACCGCAAGCAACGCTGAATCGTTACCTCTGAAAAAACGAACGACCAGCAGATGCACCCCTTGTGCAACCTCCACTGTCGCCGTGTAGTTGTGCATGGAGAAATCATGTGTCTTGTTCCCCCCAGATGACAGCGTCTCGCTGATCCGGTGGCCATCCAGGTAGGCTTCATACGACCAATCGCCACCGAAACCAAATGTCGCCAGGCCGGACTCATTGGCCGTGAACGGAAAGTAGACGAACGCGACGGTGTCTGGCTTCTCAAGAAGCGGTTCCAGGTTTGCAAGCCGGTCCGCACTAAAGGCCACGGTTTTGCTTACAGCACGGACGCCGCCCAGCGTGAGTTCAGACGGCACCCGGCGAAGCAGGTCGGCGTCTGGCACGCCGTTCTCTCGCGAAAAGGGGCCGAACATTTTGGCCTCCCTCGGAAGCGTCAGGTCGGCGCGGCCCTCCGGATCGGGCCATCTCTTGAAAGGCAGATCCGCGATTTTGACCGTCATCCCCTGTTCCATCAACTCCTGGCCAGAGATCAGCGTCGAACCCGGCACATCAAGATTCGTGACTTCGTATCGCGCGGTGGCATCAAGCCCACTCAGGCGAAATGCCTTGATCGCCTCGGCGCAGTACGCGCGCCGGAAGGCCAACACCATCCCTTCCCCGAGATCCGCCCGGTTGTACTGCATGGCCAGCCAGGCATCGGCTGCGGGCATAGCTGCCGTGAGCGGATAGTAGTCGCCATAAAACAACGGCCGGCAGCGCTTGAACTCCGCGCTCATCCACTCATTCATTGCGACCCCGGTCTTGTTGAACTCCTGCCACTTGAGCGCGTAGTCCTCGGACGGCAGCCAGGAGGCAATCTTCTTGTCGCCGGTGAAGGTCTCCCGGGTGCCGATGGCGAGCGTGCGATTGTCGCCGAGCCAGTCCGAGTTTTCGGAGAGACTGACCAAAGGCGCCGGTCCGCTTTCCGGCACCCATGTCGCTGGCACGCGGAGTTGGTGGACGGTTTCGATAAACGCAATCAGTATGGTGTAGTTGGCTACGAAATGCCCGCCGGCAGGCTCGAGCATGAACTGCATCAGCACGCCGTGGTCAGCGCGCAGCTTCTCGACTTGCTGAATACCAGGGCCACGATAGCTGCTGTCGTTCTGGCCGGAAATCAGCAGGCCCGGAATCGGGAAAGCCCCCGGTCGATCGAACGACGTGGCCATATTGCACGCCATGTACCCGAAGACGCGGTCTGGATACTCGGCGGCGAAGCCGTTGCTCCAGGCCGTGCCGTTCGAGTGGCCAACAGGCAGCAGCGGCGCGTTGGCCAACTCGGCATGACCGCTGGCGACGGCCAGGCTTGAGATTGCCGCAA
>JAQBFL010000384.1:0-2879 GCA_032123415.1 bacterium
GCCGCACATTCGAGGCTCAGCATCAGCCGCCAATGTGAGTTGGGGGTGGGGTCTTGGTATCAGACCCGCTCACAATCTGCGGCTGGTTTTGCGTTTTGGGGAGGGGTAGGTAGACAGCACTGTTAGCGGTCAATCTACGGAGTACTTGACACCGCTTGTGCCGCGCTCTTCCTCATCAGATCCACATCCGAGCGCAGCGGCCGTTCCGCAAACCGTTCCTTCCAAAGCCTTGGCGTGAGTTCCCCCACATCCTGCGCCGGGTGAGAATCGATCCGCTGCAAGACATCAACCAGGTAGGTGTAGGCATCGATTCCATGCAGCCGGCAAGTGGCGAGCAGGCTCTGGACCACACCGACATACTTGGCGCCGACCTCTGACCAACAAAACAACCAGTTCTTGCGGCCCAGAGCGATCGGTCTGATCTCCCGCTCGAGATGGTTCGTATCGAGCGACACGTTCGGGTTTGCGAGAAAAACACGCAGTGCTCTCTCCCGACTCAACGCATAGTGCGCCGCCTTCGTGAATGGGCTCGACGGCAATAGCAGATGCTCATCCATCGCCGACCGCAGCCAGACAAAGAACTCATCGACGCAAGGTTTGCTGTGCTCGCCGCGGTAGCGCAGCTTGCTCTCATCAAAGAGTTCCTGCACGCGGATCTGTTCCTCCGCCTCGTACAAAGAACGGACCAGCGCCAGGCCATGCGACACCAGCTTCGGTTCCACCCCTTCGGCCTCGATGAATTTGCGCCGGGTATGGCTCCAGCATTGGGCGTGCTCGACGCCCTCCACGCTTGCGACAAAGCTCGCGTAGGCTTCATAGCCGTCCGTCTGAAGGGTGCCGCAATACTCGCCCAGCAACTCATGGATCACCTTCCCCGCACGCGTCATCGAGAAGGGAAAGATGATTTCCGCTTTGTCTCCGAAGACCGGCCAGAAATAGCCCGTCTTCATTTTGCCCTTCTCTTTGCGAGATGCCTTGATCGGCGTTTCGTCCATCGTCAGCACTTCGCTGGCAAGAATCGACGTCTTTTGCGCTTCGTAGATTGGCGCAAGCAGATCGGCCGTCCGGTGAACCAGATTCGTCAAGGTGCTCCGCGCAAGCTGCACTCCGGCGGCCTGCAGACGTTGATGCTGCCGGTAGAGGGGCAAATGGTAGGAAAACTTGTCGATGAGAAGGCCAGCGAGCAGGCTCACGTCAGCAATGCTCTTCTCCAGCACCGCGGGCGGCGCCGGTGGGCAGCGAAACTCGCCCGTGTCCTTGCGCTTGATCACCGTGCGCCGGTAGCAAAGCACGACGTAGGAGCCAGGCCGCTGCGCCAGGCGTCGCGTCTCCTTGACGCCGACGATGTCGTAGCTGCCAGGAGTCAGGGTGGCAATCTCCGGGTTGGTGATCTCGATCACTTCGACAGGGACCGAGTCATCGAAGCGCAGCTCGCCGCTGTCGGCACCGTTTCCATTGCGATGCCGGCGCACGTGGCTGGCGACTGCAGTCGTCGGCTCGGCGGCCGAGGAAGAGTCCAGGATCTCCACCGATTCGCCCAAAGAGAGTTGGGAGTCGAGCTCGCCGACAACGCGGCGCTCGCTCTTGCTCCCGAAGAGTTGCTGCTTGAACCAGTCGACTTGTCGTTGGAGTTCTTCGACGCGGGCACGATACTCTTGCCGCGAATGCAACAGCGCGACGATCTCGTCTTGCTTCATCACGGCGGCTTGTTCGTGCAAAGTCATACATCTTTTCTAAGCCATTTGGCGCCGCGCGCCAAGCACTATCCCATCGAGAATCAAACGAAAACTCTTCGCGTCGAGTTCACGTGTGAGACCCGCGCCCGGCATCACGAAGCGGCCACGTTCGAGTCGCTTTGCAAAGAGGCAGAAGCCCGTGCGATCCCAGTAGACGCCCTTCAGATAGTTGCCGCGGCGATTGAAGAAAACGAACAGCGTGCCCGAGAGTGCGTCCTCATCGAAGACATTGCGGACCAGCGCTAGCAATCCATCGAAGGACTTGCGCATGTCGACGGCATCTCGGTAGGCGAGGATCCTGCCCACCTGTGGCGGCACGGCCGCGGGATCAGCCACGGAAGCGGAGAAGGCAGCCGTTGGGGAGGGCGACTTCGAGCGACCAGAGCCCGCCTTGGTCGGCCGATGGGCGATCGGCTTGCGGCATCGGACTCTGATCTCTTGTCGGCAACTCGACGAAGGCGCTGCGCTGGGCATGCAGCTTGCGCCGTGCCCGGGAGAAACTCGACAGGCTGATGCCCGCACGGCTACAATACTCTCGCTGACTCAAACCGCTTTGCTCTTGCCGCTCGAGAAGTGCTTTCCATTCCGCGGGTGTCCTGTGCTTCTTGACGGGTGATGTGGACAAGGGTGCCTCCTGGATGAACGTGAATGGGCGCCTGCTTGGACGCGCACGCTCGTTGTAGCTCAGGAAGCGAAGTGAGGGAAGGCTCCGAGGATTGACCGCTTACACAGCACTTGTGATCTTGGTCGTGCGCATCACGTTGAATCCGGCAAAGAAGACTGGTAGCTTAGCTCTGCCGTAAGGATGGAAGGCAGTGGCTTAATCCACCAGGAGCAGGAGCACCGCGCCCAGCCGAAGCCGCCCGGAAAGGCTCATGGTCATGCCCAGCGCCCTTCCTGCTCGATCAGGTTCCCCGCGGCAATTGCATGCAGAAGCGAGCCCACTCTCTGGACTTGCCCTGGTTTCGTAGACACCTACAGGCTCTGGTTTGAAGTGCGCTCATACACTCGGGACTGACATCACCAAGATAGCTGTGGCAATGCCTCGGATTGTAGAACTCTGGAAGTGGTCACAAACGTTGAGGCAGGTCACCAGGTCAGCCTAGTTCGATGACGGCCGTGTCGGCGATCGCAGTTCGCTTG
>JAQBFL010000385.1:0-2553 GCA_032123415.1 bacterium
TGTCGCGGCTGATGTCGTCGTCGATGGAGAAGAAGATCGGTGCGCTTTGGCCACCCCCGGCCGCGGTATGCAGTTGCCAGCCGGTTTTCGCGTCGGCGACGCCGCCGGCGTACCCGCGGGTGAAGTCTGACGGGGCAGTGCCGCCCGGCTTGCCGTACTGGTAGTTGCTCACGATGACCAGTCCTGCGGCGGTCAGCGACTCGGCGTAGGGCCGGGTGATCGGCTTGGCCCCGAAGTTGGAGCCGGGCCGCGACAGCGAGACGTAGTTGATCACCCCGGCGTAACCGGCCGCACGGATGTCCGCCGCGGGTATCTGGCGCATGGCGTAGTCGATCAGCATGGGCGCGGCGGCTGCCGCCTCAGGCGTGGCCACCTTCGTGGCTGCCGCACCCAGCCCCGCCAGCGCCGACACGGCGGTGGCGAAGCGGACGGCGTCGCGCCGGGAAACCGGGCGCGGTCCCGGCAAGGGGCTAGACCGCGACGTGTCCCGCACCGGCTGATGTTAACAATGGGACTGCTGTTAACGGTGTAGCCCGCGCTGGCCAAGTCCGAAAGTCTCCGTTCCGTAGAATCAGCCCGTTGGCGTCCATCGGTGAGGAGTTTCGTGTGACTCAGCCTCACGAGGGGCCCGCCCTCGATGCCGACGTGATCATCGCGGGTGCGGGACTTTCGGGACTCTCGCTCGCGGTGGCACTGCTTGACGCGGGCCTCCCGGACGAATCGCGAATCCTGCTCATCGATCCACGCGAAACATTGAGCGGCGCAGACCGCACGTGGTGTTTCTTCGACCTCGTGCCACACGCGTTCGAGGCTGCAGTCACCCATCGGTGGAGTCGGTGGCGCGTTCGCAACGGCCCTGTCGAGGTGGTGCGCTCGGCCCCACCGATTACCTACTGCAGAATCCCCGGTGAGCGCTTCTACGAGCTAGCGCTTGAGCGACTTGCCGCTGCGGGCCCGCGCATCGAGTTTGCGCTCGGCGTGACGGTCGAGCATCTCGAAGATCGCGGCGACCACGTCGAAGTACACACCGATACAGCAGTGCTGCGTGCCCGCCTGGCGATGGACTCGCGGCCGCCGCCGCTGATCCGCGCAACGGATGACGGCAAAAGCGTGCAGCTGTTGCAACACTTCCGCGGTCGCGTTGTCCGCAGTGCGGAGCCACTCTTCGAGGCAGATACTGCGACCCTCATGGACTTCGACGTTTCACAGGCCCACGGAATCCACTTCATCTACGTCTTGCCCTTCGATGCGCACACTGCGCTCATCGAAAGCACGTTCTTCACTGAGCGACCATTGCCCGACGATGTGTATGAGGCGGCGATCGCGACGTGGCTCTCGCGACGAGGGCGCGGCGTTGACTTCCAGACGGTCTCGCACGAGCGTGGGGTGATCCCGATGACGACGACGCCCTTCGATGCGTGGCCGAGTCCGCGAATCGTGCGCATCGGTACCGCGGGTGGACACGTGAAACCGTCGAGTGGTTATGCCTTTCTCGCCGTGCAGCGTTTCGTCCGCGACTTCGCTCCGCGTGTTGTTTCCGCGCTGCGTGACGGTGGATGCCCCGAGCCGCCCGCCCCACGGAGCCAGCGCACCACCGCGCTCGACACCATCTTCCTGTCGTACCTGCGCAGCCGTCCTGAGCGTGCGCCGGGCACCTTCTACCGTTTGTTCGAGCGAGTGCCTCCCGCGGTGCTGGCTCGCTTTCTCTCCGATACGGGTTCGCTCGCGGACGACCTCACGGTCATGCGCACCAGTGATTCCCCTCAACTCGCGCTCGAGTCCATTCGTGCAACGCCCCTCCTACTCCGCAATAGGCGGTAAACCCCAGTGCCCCTTTCCAACCCGACCATGGCCACGTTGTTCGCCGCCGGCTTGATCTTTCTGCTCGCACTGGTGCTCGGCATCTGGAAGTACCAGCAGATGGCGACCAGTCCAGACCATCTCGCCCATCCTTACGTCGACATCGCGCACCGCTCAGCGCTGCTGTACTCCTTCGCGACCTTGCTGGTGGCCGCCTTCGTGGAACTCAGCGCGTTGCCCGCGTGGGTCAACGCCGCCGCCGCCGCAACGATCATCGTCTTCTTCGTCGGCGCGATCGGTAGCTACATCCTTCACGGAATCAAACGCGACACGACCAATCAAATCAGTCAACCGGGGCGCAGCATCCACGTGGCGATGACGGCTTTGATCGTCGGCGAAATCGGCGGCTTCGCTGTCCTGCTGTTCGGCTTCGTCCGCGGTTGGCTGTGACGGCCGATGAGCCAGTACGCCGCCGAATACCTAAACACCGTCAGCGCGCTGCTGCAGCGCGTGCACGACGAGCAACTGCCCGTCCTGGACGCGGCCGCCGCGCGGATTGCCGATTGCATCATCGGCGGAGGCCTGTGGCACGTGTTCGGCAGCGGGCACTCACAACTGTTGGCCGCTGAGCTGTTCTACCGGGCCGGCGGGCTGGTGCCGGTGAATGCCATTTTGGATCTGCCGCTGTCGGTGATGGTGAACGCGCGGCGCTCGACCTGGCTGGAACGGGTGCCCGGCTACGCGGAGCAACTG
>JAQBFL010000386.1:0-16969 GCA_032123415.1 bacterium
GGCCCGGGTGACGGCCGTCGACGTGGTTTCGTCCTGGCCGGAAGGGTTGGCCGGCAAACTCGTCATCGACGGCGTCGCGTGGCCCTTCGTCACGCGTCTGCTGGGCAAGCACTGGATCCACTCCGTTCTGGCGGCGGCCGCCGTCGGCACGGCGCTGGGCGTGCCGGGGGAGGATATCGTGACCGGGCTTGCCGCGACCGAGCCGGTGCGCGGACGCCTTTCCGTCGTTCGCGACGGCGGAGGGGTCGCGTTCATTGAGGACTGGTGCAAGGGCGCCGAGACCTCGTGCGCGCCAGCCCTGGCCTGCCTGTCTTCCGTCAGGGAGGGCCGCCGCATCGCCGTTATTGGAACGATTGCGGATATCCCCGGCAAACCCTCCCCCGTTTACCGGCGCGTGGCGACCGAGGCGCTGGCCGCGGCCGACCTGGTGTTCTTCGTGGGGCTCATGTCCCAGCGCGTGCGCTCCGTTGCCTCCCAGAGCGCGGGCCGCCTGCGGATGTTCGAGACGTTGACCGAATTGTTCCCCGCCATCGACGCGGAGTTGCGGCCCGGCGATGTGGTTCTGTTGAAGGGCAGCCAGCGCGCCGACCACCTCGAGCGGCTTGTGCAGCACCGCCTAGGAAAGCCGGTGTGCTTCCGCGCGCGCTGCGGCAGCGGAAAGCCATGTTTTACCTGCCGTCTCAGGAAAAAAGCCTGAACCAGAGCTCGACGTTGATCCAGCGCCAGAGTGCTTCGGTGCAGCGGGCGGCGAAGCGCGCGTCGCGCTCGAATCGGTCAAGCGCGCCCCGCAAGCGCTGAGCGTCGAAGACGCCCCGCTCCAGCGCGGCGGCGGACAGCAGCAGCGCGCGCCATTGACGCACGCAATCCGGACGCCGCAACCACTGCGTCATCGGGGCCGGGAAGCCTTTCTTGTCGCGCCGCTCGACGATCTTCGCCGGCAATTCGGACGCCAACGCACGACGCATGACGTCCTTCGTTCGTCCGTTGGCGATCTTCGCGCCGTAGGGCAGGCTGAAGCAGAACTCCACCAGCCGGTGATCGAGCAGCGGATGCCTGGATTCGATCGACCAGGCCATGCTCAGCGCGTCCTCGCCATGCAACACTTCGGGCAATCCCGCGTAAACGAATTCGTTCCACAGGGCATTGTTCAAGTGGCTGCGAAAGGGACGCTCGGCCAGGGGGTTCAGCCAGACGCTGAAGTAGCGGCGAGGGTCGAAATCGCCGCCCGCCGCGCGCAAGTCCGCATGCAGCACATCGGCCGGCAGGTGCAGGCCGCGGCCCATGCGGCGCAGCGCCGGCGCGGCGCATCCGGCGGCCAGACCCGCCAAGCCTCGGTTCCCCAGGCCCGCGAGGCGGACGACCTCGACGGGTAGCGACGCGGTGTTGGGTCCCCCCGGCGGCAGCCCGCGCAAGCGGTCCAACAGGTAGGCGGGCGCGAAACGCTGATATCCCCCCAACATCTCGTCGCCTCCCTGGCCGTCAAGCACCACGCGCACATGCCGGGATGCCGCGCCGAAGACGTACCATTGCGGGTAGCGTCCGCGCAGCGGGGCCGGCGCGTCGTGATGCCACACGATCCGTTCCATGGTCGCAAGCAGATCGGAAGCATCCGGTTCGACCCAGTGCAGGCGGCATGTGGGCATCGCTTCGGCGACGGCGGCTGCAAAGCGGCTCTCGTCGCAAGGCGCCCCGGGATACAACAACGAAAAGCAGTCCATGCCCCCCGGCAGACGCGGTGCCGCGCGCGCCACGATGGCGCTGGAATCCATGCCGCCGCTCAGGCAAGCTCCCACGGGCACGTCACTGCGCAGGCGCAGGGCGGTCGCGTCCCCGAAAAGCTCCGAGAACGCTTCGACCGAGTCGGGGCGCGGCCGGTCTTCGCCGGGCGTAAACCCCCAGAACTTGCGGCGCGTTTGCTTGCCGCCTTCGATGCGCACGACGCTGTCCGGCGGAATCGTCCGGATGTTGCGGAAGAAGGTGGCCTCCGTTCCGTCCGGCACCGCGCCTTGAAGGAAAGCCGCCAGCTCGCGCCTGTCGGGTTCGCGCTCTTCGGGAAAGGCGGCGAGGATAGCTTTGGGTTCCGAGGCAAAAGCCAGGCGGGCGCCGCGCCGGCTGACGCATAGCGGCTTGATTCCGAAACGGTCGCGAGAGAGAGTAAGCGCCCGATCCCGCGCATCCCACACAGCCAGCGCCCACATGCCGTTGAAGCGGCGGAAGCATTCCTCGCCCCACGCCACGAACGCCTGCAGGACGACTTCCGTGTCTCCGCCCGAGCGGAAGACATGGCCGGCGGATTCGAGATCCCGGCGCAGTTCCAGATAGTTGTGGACCTCTCCGTTGTACACGATGCGGAAGCGTCCGCTTTCGTCGGCCATCGGCTGGTCCGAGAGCGGGCCGGGATCGACGATTTCCAATCGGCGGTGCGCCAACCCCAGCGGACCGTCCACGAAGAATCCTTCTCCATCCGGGCCGCGGTGCTTCTGCGCATCGGCCATGCGGCGCAGCGAGGCTTCCTCGACTCTTTTTCCGTCAAAATACCAGACTCCCGCAATGCCGCACATAATTCGAGCCAACATAGATGCTCCACACAGCCATGTCAATGCCCTCTGGCTGTTGCAGAGCACAAGACCAAGACAAGACAAGTCCGGTTTCGAGAAGACCGGCTTTATCGCATGGATGTTCTTCTTTCCACTCAATGGACGAAGCGGCAAGTCAAAACCACGGCTCAACCGGCTCACGCTCCGGAGGAAGGACGGAGCCGGGTGCGCGCCTGCTCCATCGTCAACCGTAATCGCCCGTAATCGTGATCCGATCTTTCATCCGCCGCCGGCGGACGATTACGGGCGACGATTACGGATCACGATTTCCTTCGGTCGCTATTCTCTCGCTTCAGCCGCCGAACCGCCGCAGGACGCCCGCCGCGGCGTTCTTGCCGTCCTGGATCGCGCGCACGACGAGCGAGGCGCCGAGCGTCATGTCGCCCGCGACGAAGACCCCCGGCACGCTGGTCATGTTGTCCGCGTCCCGCCGGATCGTGCCGCGGCCGTCGCGCTCGACGCCCAGCGTGTCGACCAGCTTGTTGGGTCCCGGGCCGACAAACCCCATGGCCAGCAGTACAAGGTCGCACTCGACCGTGAACTCGCTGCCCTCCTTCTCGACCGGCGCGGGAGCATTGGCGCCCTCCTGCCACTCCCACTCAATTTCCACGCCTCTGAGCCCCGTGAGCCGCCCGTCGCGCCCCAGAAACCGCTTGGTGGAAATGCACCAGCGCCGCTCGCCGCCCTCTTTGTGGCTGCTGGACGCCCGCATCATGTTCGGCCACATCGGCCACGGCGTGTGAGGCGAGCGCTCGTCCGGCGGCCGGGGCATGATCTCGAACTGGTAGCAGTACCGCGCGCCCTGGCGCCATGACGTGCCCAGACAGTCGGACCCCGTGTCCCCGCCTCCAATCACGATCACCACCTTGTCCTTGGCCACGATCTCCGGACCCGACGGCGCCTCGCCGCCGTTGAGCTGGTTCTGCCGCGTCAGGAAATCCATCGCATAGTGCACCCCGTCCAGCTCGCGGCCCGGCAACTTGAGATCCCGCGGCTCGCGCGCCCCGCCCGTCAGCACGATCGCATCGAAGCGCTCCCGCAGGAAACGCGCCGACACGTCCTCCCCCGCGCGCACACCCGTCTCGAACACAACGCCCTCGGCTTCCATCAGCTTGACGCGGCGCTCGACCACCCACTTCTCGAGCTTGAAGTCGGGGATCCCGTAGCGCAGGATGCCGCCGGGTTTCGCGGCGTCTTCATAGACCGTGACATGGCAGCCGATCCTGTTCAACACGTCCGCCGCCGCCAACCCGGCCGGTCCCGACCCGATGACCGCCACGCGCTCGGACCGGCGCACGGCGGGAACGCGCGGCACGACGTACCCGCGCTCGAAGCCCTTTTCGACGATGCTGAGTTCGAGCTGCCGGATCGTCACGGCGGGTTCGTTGATTCCCAACACGCAGGCCGTCTCGCACGGCGCCGGGCAGATGCGCCCCGTGAACTCCGGAAAACAGCTCCCCGCCAGAAGCAGTTCCAGCGCCTCGCGCCAGTTTCCATGGTACGCCGCATCGTTGAACTCGGGAATCAGGTTCCTGACCGGACACCCGTAGGCATGGCAGAACGGGATGCCGCAGTCCATGCAGCGGGCCGCCTGCTCGCGCAGGTCGTGATCCGTCAGGCGCCTCTCCACCTCGCCGAAGTCCCGCACCCGCTCCTCCGCGGGCCTGTAGCCGGGGTCCTTGCGGGGCACCTCCATGAAGCCTCGTTCTCGATCTCGCATCGAACCTCTCCCTCGCATGGCCGCGCGCGGCGACGGTCAGTTGTTGACGACTTCCTGCCGGTGCGTCTCCGCGTCCTCACGGCTCATCTGCCCGAGGACCCTCTTGTACTCCATCGGAAATACCTTGATAAAGCGCGGCAGCACCGCATCCCATCGCTCGAGCAACGAAGCCGCCTTGCGGCTGCCCGTATAGTGAAGATGCTTCTCGACCATGCTGCGCAGCTCGCGCTCGTCGTCGTCCCCCTCGATCAGGTCCAGGTCGATCATCTCCAGGTTGCAGCGGTTGTCGAAGTCGCCGCCTTCATCGAGCACGTAGGCGATGCCGCCGCTCATGCCGGCGCCGAAATTCACCCCGGTCGGGCCCAGGATGACGGCCCGCCCGCCCGTCATATACTCGCAACCGTGGTCCCCCACCCCTTCGACCACCACGCGCGCGCCGCTGTTGCGAATCGCGAACCGCTCCCCGACGCAGCCGTTGATGAACAACTCGCCGCCCGTCGCCCCGTACAGAATCACGTTGCCGGCGATGATGTTATCTCCCGGATCGTAGGCCGCGCCCGGATAGGGCTTGACGATGACGCGCGCGCCCGACAGCCCCTTGCAGAGGTAGTCGTTGGCCTCGCCCTCCAGGATCAGCGTCATGCCGCGCGAGCCGAACGCGCCGAAGCTCTGCCCGGCCGCGCCCCGGAACCGCAGCGTCAGCGTATCCTCCGGCAGCCCCTTGGCGCCGTGGCGCTTGGCGATGCGCGACGAGATCATCACGCCCACCGAACGGTGCACGTTGCGAATCGGCATGTCGAGATCCACCTTCCGCCCGGACTCGATGGCCGGCGCCACCTTCGGCAGCAGGAGCCAGTCCATCGACTCCTCGACCCCGTGGTCCTGCCGGGCGGTCTGCCGCGTCGCCTCAGGCGGCGCCTTGGGCCGGTGGAACATCGCCGTGAAATCCAACCCGCGCGCCTTCCAGAAGTCGATCGCGCCGTTCTTCTCCAGCAGATCCGCGCGGCCGATCATCTCGTCCATGCGCCGGAACCCGAGCGACGCCATGATCTCGCGCGTCTCCTCGGCCAGCATCGTCAGAAAGTTCACCACGTGCTCGGGCCGGCCCGTGAATTTCTTCCGCAGCTCGGGATCCTGCGTCGCCACGCCCACGGGGCAGGTGTTCTTGTGGCACACGCGCATCATCACGCAACCGCAGACCACCAACGCCGATGTGGCGAAGCCGAACTCCTCGGCCCCGAGCAGCGCGCCGATCGCCACGTCGCGCCCGGTCTTGATCTGCCCGTCCACCTGCAGACGCACCCGGCTGCGCAGATCGTTGAGCACGAGCGTCTGCTGCGTTTCGGCCAGGCCCAGCTCCCAGGGCGCGCCGGCATGGCGCAGCGAGGAGAGCGGCGAAGCGCCGGTGCCGCCGTCGTAGCCGCTGATCAGAATCAAGTCGGCATGACCCTTCGCCACGCCGGCCGCGACGGTTCCGACCCCGATCTCGGACACCAGCTTCACGGACACGCGCGCCTCGGGGTTGGCGTTCTTCAGGTCGTAGATAAGCTGCTTGATGTCCTCGATCGAGTAGATGTCGTGGTGCGGCGGCGGCGAGATCAGCGAGACGCCGGGCGTGGCGTTGCGGGTCCGCGCGATCTCCCGGTTGACCTTGTGCCCCGGCAACTGACCGCCCTCACCCGGCTTGGCGCCCTGGGCGATCTTGATCTGCAGGTCGCGCGCGTTGACGAGGTACTCGGCCGTCACGCCGAACCGGCCGCTGGCAATCTGCTTGATCGCACTGCACCGGCTGTCGCCGTTCGGCAGCGGCTTGTAGCGCTCGGCGTCCTCGCCGCCCTCGCCGCTGTTGCTCATGCCGCCGAGACGGTTCATCGCGATCGCCAGCGTCTCGTGCGCCTCCCGGCTGATCGAGCCGAAGGACATGGCCCCGGTCACGAACCGCTTGACGATCTCGGCAGCCGGCTCGACCTCGTCCAGCGGCACGGGGGTCGTCTTGCGGAACGTGAAAAGCCCGCGCAGCGTGCACTGCCGGCGGGACTGATCGTTGATCGTCTCCGCGTACTTGCGGTACAGCGTGGGGTCGTTCTCGCGACTGGCGCGCTGCAGCAGGCTCACGCTCTCGGGCGTCCACAGATGCCGCTCGCCGTCGAGGTTCAAGCGGTAGTGTCCGCCGACCGGCAGCAGGTTCGACGCGCCGGCGACCGGCCGCCACGCGGCCCCGTGCCGCGCCGCCGCCTCCACCGCCACTTCGTCCAGACCGATGCCCTCCACCTGCGAGCCCGTGCCGGGAAAGTACTCGTCGACAAACGCGCGGCTCAGACCCACCGCCTGGAAGACCTGCGCATTGCGGTAGCTCCTCAGCGTGGAGATGCCCATCTTCGACATGACCTTCAGCAACCCCTGGCAGAAGGCCTCGATCACATTCTCCATGGCCTTCACCACGCTGACTTTGCCGCTCAACGCGCCGGTCGCGGCCAGGTGCGCCACGGTCTCGAACGCCAGGTAGGGGTTCACCGCCGAGGCGCCGTAGCCCAGCAGCACCGCGATGTGCATCACCTCGCGCGCCTCGCCGGTCTCGATCACGATGCCGACGGTCGTGCGTTTTCCCGCGTTCACCAGGTGCGTGTTGACCGCGGCAACCGCCAGCAAGGCCGGGATCGGCGCCTCGGACGGATCCAGCCCGCGGTCGCTGAGGATAATGACGCGGTGCCCCGCTGCGACCGCCTGCTCGGCCATGCGGCCCAGCCTGTCGAGCGCCGCGCGCAGGCCGGCCCCGCCGCCCTCCGGCGGGAACCCGATCGGCAGCGTCTTGCACTCGAAGTCCGGCTGATTGAGATTGCGGATACGTTCCACGTCGTCGTTCGTCAGGATCGGGTGCTGCAACTTGAGCAGGCGCGCCTGCCCCGGCGTCTCGGCCAGGATCTGGTCGGAGCAACCCACGAACGTCATCAGGGACATGACCAACGCCTCCCGGATGGGATCGATCGGCGGATTGGTCACCTGCGCAAAGCACTGCTTGAAGTACCATGTGAGCAGTTGCGGCTTCTCGGAGAGCACGGCCAGCGCCTCGTCGGCGCCCATCGAGCCGACCGGTTCGTGCCCGGTCGAGGCCATCGGCCCCAGGACCACCGCCAGGTCCTCGCGCGTATAGCCGAAAAGCCGCTGCCGCCGCGGGAGCGACTCGGCGTCCGGCGCCACCGGCGCCACGGCGGCGAACAGCCCATGGATCGCAATGCGGTTCTCGTCGACCCACCGGCGGTACGGCTGACGGCGGGCCAGCCGCATCTTGATCTCGTAGTCCTTCAGCAAGCGCTTGCTTTCCAGGTCGACCAGGAGCATCTGCCCCGGCCGCAGCGCGCCCTTCTCACGCACGTCCTCAGGCGCGATATCCAGCACCCCGGCCTCCGAGGCGAACACCATGAAGCCGTCCCGCGTCACGGTATACCGCGCGGGCCGCAGCCCGTTGCGGTCCAGCATGGCGCCGATATGGCGCCCGTCGGTGAACGTCACCGCCGCCGGACCGTCCCACGGCTCCATGATCCCGGCGTGATACTCGAAAAAACCGCGCAGATCCGGTCCCATCGGATACCGGGAACCCCAGGCCTGCGGAATCAGCATCGCCATGCAATGGTGCAGCCCACGCCCCCCGTTCGCCAGCAGCTCCAGCGCGTTGTCCAAAGCCGCCGAGTCGCTGCCGCCAGGCTCGATAACGGGAACGATCTTCTTGATATCTTCGCCGAACAGCGGGGACTGCAGGTTGCGCTCGCGCGAACGCATCCAGTTCACGTTGCCGCGCAGGGTGTTGATCTCACCGTTGTGCGCCAGGTAGCGGAACGGCTGCGCCAGTCGCCAGGATGGAAACGTGTTCGTGCTGTAGCGCTGGTGCACCAGGGCCACGGCCGACTCGAACGCCGGGTCGCGCAGGTCCGGGAAGAAGCCCGCCACTTGCGTGGCGATCATCAACCCTTTGTATACGATCGTGCGGGCCGAAAGGCTGCACACATAGAACATGCCCGCGTCAGCCCCGGAAAGCGAAGCCACACGGCGTTCGGCCTGCTTGCGCATGACGTACAGCCGCCGCTCGAGATCTTCGCCGCTGCCGCCCCCGCCATCCACAAAGCACTGCGCCACGAAGGGCATCTCCAGCCGCGCCTGCTCGCCGACGGCCGACGGGTCGGTCGGCACATTCCGCCAGCCCAGGAACACGAGCCCCTCGTCGTCCGCGGCCTCCTCCAGGGCCTTGCGGCACGCGGCGCGCGCCGGCTCGGCCATCGGCAGGAACACCATGCCCACGCCGTACGTGCCCTCCTGTGGTAGCTCGATCGCACTGCGCTTCAATTGCTCGCGCAGAAACCGGTCCGGAATCTGCACCAGGAGTCCCGCGCCATCCCCCGTGTTCTTGTCCGCTCCCAACGCCCCGCGATGCAGTAGGTTTATCAACACCTCCACTCCACGCTCCACGATCAGGTGCGATTTGCGCCCATCCAGGTTGGCGACAAATCCCACCCCGCAGGCATCGTGCTCGTAACTCGGATCGTACAGGCACTGCTTAGGCTGCATCATTCCCTTCACTCCCAAGGTTGGGTCAATTTCCCGCCCGTCATGCCGACCCGCTACATGAGCTGATTCAACTCGGGGGCGACTTCGCGGGTGAAGGCGCGGCAAAGCGTCAGGACTTCAGCGGCCGTCTTGCACCCCATCGCCTTCGCGGCCAGTTCGACAGCTCGCGCTGCGTGCATGTTGCGGATCACGTCCTTGACGACCGGCACGGCGGCGGGAGACACGCTCAGCTCGTCCAACCCAAGCCCAACCAGCAACCCCGTCAGCACCGGATCGGCAGCCACTTCGCCGCATAGGCCGACCCAAATGCCCGCCGCATGGCCCGCCTCGACGGTCATCTTGATGAGCTTGAGAACGGCCGGGTGCGTGGGTTCGTACAGGTACGCGACGCGCTCGTTGCCGCGGTCGACGGCCAGGGTGTACTGCACCAGGTCATTCGTGCCGATGCTGAAGAACCTGGCATGCGGCGCGATCAGGGCGGCCGTCAGGGCGGCCGCCGGCGTCTCGATCATCACGCCCACCTCGATCTGCGCGTCGAACGCGGCCCCCTCGCGGCGCAGCTCGGTCTTGGCCTCTTCCAGCAGGCCATTGGCCTGGATGATCTCGCGCGCGCTGCACACCATGGGGTACATAATCTTCACGTTGCGCGAGGCGCTGGCGCGCAGCATGGCCCGCAACTGCCGCTTGAAATGCTCGGGGTAGAGCAGTGACAGGCGGATCGACCGGCACCCCAGAAACGGGTTGGCCTCCTTGCGGGGCCGCTCGCCCGGAAAGAACTTGTCGCCGCCGATATCCATGGTCCGCAGGATCACCGGGGCCGGCGCCAACCGGCTCGCCACATCGGAGTAGATCGCCGTCTGCTCCTCCTCGCTCAGCTCCGCGCCGCGCGCGAGATAGAGGTACTCGGAACGGAACAGGCCGATGCCCTCGGCGCCGTAGCGCTTGACGGCCTCCACCTCGTCCGGACTCTCCGCATTGGCGGACAGAACCACCCGCCGCCCGTCGCGCGTCAGCGCGGGCTCGTCGTGAAGACGGCCCAGGTTCATGCTGATGGACTTGCGGGTCTCCGCCAGTTCGCCGTACTCCGCCAGTTCGGCATCGCTCGGCCGTAGAATGGCCACGCCGCGCGTGCCGTCCATGCAGATGCGGTCCCCGGTCTCGATGCGCCCGCTCGCGTCCCGCAGCCCGAGCACGGCGGGAATCTCCATCGCCCGCGCCATCACCGCCGTATGCGACGTGGCGCTGCCATGGTCCGTCATGATCCCCAGCACGACGCCGCGCCGCAGGGTCGCCGTCAACGACGGCGCGAGGTCTTCGGACACCAGGATGTAGGGCTCGTCCCCCTCGGGCAGCACGGCCTCGCCCCCGCCCCCGAGATTGCGGATGATGCGGCGCGCCACGTCGCGGATGTCCGCCACCCGCTCGCGCAGGTAGTCGTCGTCCACCGACCCCAGGATGGCCGTGTAACGCTCGGATGCGTTCCTGACGGCGGCCTCGGCGTTGCGGCTTGCGCGCCGAATCTCGGCCACAACCTCATCGACGAAACTGTGATCGTCCAGCACCATGAGGTGCGCGTCAAGAATGCTCGCATCCCCGACCGTCGTCTTGGAGTCCAGGTCCCGCTGAATCGTACGGAGCTGGCGGCGGGTCTCGATCATGGCCCGTTCCAGCCTGCACACCTCGGGTTCGATCTGCGCGCGCGGCAACTCCCGCTCCACGACCCGCACCTGGTCTCTGGCCAGAACGTAGGCCGTGCCGATCGCCACGCCCGGCGAAACGCCGATGCCTTTGAAACGCACGGTCTCCAACCTGTCGCCGTCCGCCCCGGTCATGGCCATTCCTCGTCGAACCTTCTCGCGATGGCGTCCTCGATCTCGTCCAGAACCTGGTCGGCATCCGGCCCCCGAGCCGTCACCGTGATGCGGCTACCGCGGGAGGCCTCCAGCGTCATCAATCCCATGATGCTCTTGCCCGAGACGCTGTTGCCGTCCTTCTCGACCTGCACGTCGGCCTGATACCGGCTGGCGATCTTCACGATCATGGCCGCCGGGCGCGCATGAATCCCGTATTGGTTCAGGACTTCAAAACGCCTCTTCAGGACGCCCGTCTGGTCGTTGCCCTTACTCACTTCCCGCGTGTCCCCCGCCCATCAGCGCCATGAGCCGCTCGTCCAGTTCCTTGGCCGCATCGTGCCCCAACCGGCGCAACTTCTGATCCAACGCCGCCGTCTCGATGATGTTGCACAGGTCCCGCCCCGGCGCCACGCCCACCAGCACGCGCGGCACCTCGACCCCCAGCACGGTGGACGTCTGCCGGGACTGCCCCGAGCGGTCCTCCTTCTCCATGCGGCTGAACTCGCACAGCGTCGCGATCATGTCCAGCTTCTTCTCCTCGCGCACGGACGCCACGCCGAAGAGGCTCGGCACGTGGATGATTCCGATGCCCCGGATCTCCATGTGGTAGCGGGTGGCGTTCATCGGCGCGGCGATGATGTTGCCCGCGCTGTCCAGCCGCAGCGAGGTGATGTCGTCCGACACCAGGGCCGCGCCCTTGCGGATCAGCCCCAGCGCCGTTTCGCTCTTGCCCGAGCCCGGCGGCCCCTCGATCAGCACCCCGATGCCCATGATCTCGATCATCGTTCCCTGCACGCTGGCGTGCGGCAGCATGAGGTTCTCCATGAGGATCGTGGCCGCGTTCACGAAATCCTTCGTGATCATGGCCGAACGGTACAGCGGAACGTTGTACTCCTCGGCCAGCGCCACCGCCTCGGGAAAGACCTTCTTGTGCCGCGTGAAGACCACGCAGGGGATGCTCTTCGAGAAGAATTCCCGCAGACGATCGCGGCGCTCCTCGGGCTCCAGCGAACTGAGGTATGCGTGCTCCGCGAACCCCAGCACCTGGATGCGCTTGAACGCAAAATACTGAAAGAAGCCGGCCAGGGCGAACCCCGGCCGGTTGATCGCGCCCTCCGCGATGCGCCGCTTCAACCCCCGCTTGCCCGCCAGCAGCTCCAGCCCGAGCTCCACGCGGCCGGTTTCGGCGAATAACGCCACGTTGACCCGCCGCCCCTGGATACCGTCGCCCGACGCACTCATTCGGCCTCTCCCTCGGGCGCCGCCTGCGCCTCGATCTCGACTTCGGCCCGCGAGAGCGGCGTCGCCTTCACCCGCCGGTCATGGACCTTGTCGTGCACTTTGCGCAGTTGCTTCTCGGCCTTGGCAAAAGCCAGGTCCGTCGCGGCGCGGATGTTGGGCTCCGCGTCCTCGGCCTCGATCCGCACGTGATGCTTGGCCTGCACCACGACCTCGACAACTCGGTCCCGCCGCTCCTCGTCGATGATCACATGCACGTGCTCGACATGCGGGAAGCTCTCCATCAACTCCTGCGCCTTGCTCTCGGCATATTCGTGAACCGCGCTGGGCAGCCGCTTGTGACGGACGGTGATTTCGATCGGCATGCTGATATCCTCCCTGCTTCGTGCTACATTCTGAACTCGCGTCCGAGATAAAGCTCCCGGCTCATCTCGTCGTTGATCAGGAATTCGCTCTCGCCTTCTCTCAGTACTTTCCCTTCATACAACAAATACGCCCGGTCGACAACCGCAAGCGTCTCGCGCACGTTGTGGTCGGTGATCAGGATTCCCAACCCACGGTCCCTGAGCCGCCTGATGATGCCCTGAATGTCGCTCACGGCGATCGGATCGACTCCGCTGAACGGCTCGTCGAGCATCAGAACCGCCGGGTCGCGGACCAGCGCGCGCGTGATCTCCAGCTTGCGCCGCTCGCCGCCGCTCAAGGTATACGCCTTCTGCTTCGCCAGTTTCGCGATGCCCAGATCGTCCAGCAACCGCGCGCCACGCAGGGCGCGCTCCGCCGCCCCCAGCTTCAGCGTCTCGAGAATGGCCATCACGTTCTGCTCGACGGTAAGCTTCCGGAAGATCGAGGGCTCCTGCGAGAGATACCCGACGCCCTGGCGCGCCCGCTCGCACATCGGCACCCGCGTGACGTCCCGCCCGCGGAAACACACGCAGCCCTTGTCCGGGGCGATCAACCCGACCACCATGTAGAACGTCGTGGTCTTGCCCGCCCCGTTGGGCCCCAGCAGACCGACGATCTCGCCCGCGCCGACGTGCAGACTGACCTCGTTGACGACCTGTCGGCCGTGATACGACTTGACCAGTTTGTCCACCGTCACGAGCTTTTCGCTCACCGTCATCTCGCAGGCTTCCTCCATCCGTCCATCGCCGTTCCGCGCCATGCTCCCCGCCGATCGCTCTTCAAGGCGCCTGCCGGGGCGCACGCTTCTTCGCGTCGGGCAGCACGCCGAACGCCGCGCCCGGTCCGGGCGTGCCTCCTTCCCTCGGGTGCAATACCAGCCGTCCCGGTTTGCAGATCATGCGCTGCTCGTTCAGCCAGAAGGTGATCGTGTCCCCCATGACCGTATCCTGTTCCCGTGCCAGCATCGCATTGCCGGTCAGAACGATCTCCCCCAGCTTCGCCACATACACCGCCATGTCCGCCTGCCCCCGCTTCTCCGCCTGTTGCAGACGCACGTTGCCGACCGCGGTCACGGACTTCACTTCATTCGATCCCTCGAACATCACCGTCATCTTGTCGCTGCGCATGCGGATCTCGGGATCCACCACCATCACATCGCCGTCGAGAACCGCGATCATCCTGCCGTAGTCGAATGTGAGCTGCCGCGCGGTGATCACGGTATTGGTTCCCGTTACGTCCTCCGCGGTCGCCACCACCACCCAGCCGGCCATCGCCAACAAGAGCACCGCCAGTCTTCTCATCGTTTTCCCACTTTCGGCCTTGCGGCCCGGTTGAATTCCACGCGGGCGTTCTCCCGGATGATCACCACCTGCCCGCTCACATCCCAGTCCAGCCCCTTGCCTTGAATCAGCACGCCCCGCCCGACCGCCTCGACCGCATCCCCGGAGGTCGCTTTGCCCGCGGCCCGGTCGAACTCGATGCTGACCGCCCTGACCACCAGTTGCGTCGCGCCCTGCTCGTCAAAGATCTGCGCCACGACGTGCTCCCCGCGAATCGGCCCGGAAGCCGGCACCCAGGCGCGCGCCGCCTCGAGCTGCGTCTTGATTCTGCCGTCGGGATGGCTTTCGATCGGCAGGCGCACGTTCTCGATCGGCAACGGCTCCTGCGCCACGCACGGCACCGCCCAGGCCGCGGCCAGAACCGCCGCCATCCGCATGCTCAGCCGACGCCGGCTCGCCCCTCTATCGCTTGACCAGTTCATCGAGTTGTTTTAATACCCGCCACAATTTGCCCAGGTCCGCCAACGGGATGGCGTTGGCCCGGTCGGATTTGGCCTGCTCGGGTTTGACGTGCGTCTCCATGAAGACCGCATCGCACCCCGTCGCCACGGCCGCCCGCGCCAGCGCCGGCGCCCACTGCCCGTCGCCGCCCGACGAAGCGCCCGCGCCTCCCGGCCGCTGCACGCTGTGCGTCGCGTCAAAAATGACCGGATAGCCCAGCTCGCGCATCACCAGCAGACTCCGCATGTCCGCCACCAGGTTCTGGTATCCGAAGCTGGCGCCGCGCTCCGTGAGGAGAATCCGTCGGTTGCCGGTCGATTCGATCTTCGCCACGACATGCGCCATGTCCCACGGGGAAAGGAACTGACCCTTCTTGACGTTGACCACGCAGCCGCTGGCGCCGGCCGCGACCAGCAGGTCCGTCTGCCTGCACAGGAAGGCGGGGATCTGGAGCACATCCACCACGCGGGCCGCGGGCTCGACCTGGCACGCCTCGTGAATGTCCGTCAGCAGCGGCAACCCCGTGCGCCGCTTCACCTCGGCCAGAATGTCCAACCCTTCGGCCAGCCCCGGTCCTCGGAAGGATTCGATCGACGTGCGGTTGGCCTTGTCGAAAGACGCCTTGAAGATCAGCGGCACCCCTTCCCTGGCCGCCAGCTTCTTCAACCTCAACGCCAAGTCCAGGCAGCTTTCACGACTCTCGATCACGCAGGGCCCGGCAATGGCCGCCAGAGGACGGTTTCCCCCCATCCACAGGTTACCCACCCGGACCGCTCGCGCTCGATTCGATGTCGTCAATAAGCCTGCCTTTCACGCGCAAGGAACTCGCCGAAAAACGCGTTCGCCGCTACGCTCCGCGGATGCCCTTTATCAAGTTCTCAACATAGGCCAGATCCGCCGGCGTGTCAACTCCAATCCCTTCCTCGACCGTCGTCACCACGGCCAGGCGCCCGCCGATATGCAACGCCCGCAGTTGCTCCAGTTTCTCGGCCAGCTCGGTCGCGCACGGCGGCGTCTGCACCAGCCGCGACAGGAAATCCCGCCGGTAGGCATAGACCCCCAGATGCCGCCAGTGCAGCGTGGTGCCGGGCGCATGGTCCGCGTCGCGCACGAACGGAATCGGCGCACGCGAGAAGTATAGCGCACGGCCGCGCGCATCCCAAACGGCCTTCACGACCCCGGGGTTCGCCAGTTGCGCCGCGTCCCGGATGGGCGTCACAGCCGTGCTCATGTCCCACTCGTCGCCGGCGAGGGCGTCCACCAGCCGGTCGATCAGCGCGGGGTCCAGCAGCGGCTCGTCCCCCTGCACATTGACGACCGCGTCGCACGCGAAGCCCGCCACGGCCTCCGCCACGCGGTCGGTGCCGGACGGGTGGTCGGCCCGCGTCATGACGCCCTGCGCGCCCGCCGCCTCGGCCGCCCGCAGAATCCGCTCGTCATCCGTCGCCACCAGCACCCGGTCCAGCCGCCGCGCCGCCCGCGCGCGGTCGATGACCCAGTGCAACAGCGGCCGCCCCGCCAGCATGGCCAGGCTCTTGCCCGGGAAGCGCGTCGACCCCCAACGCGCCGGTATCACGCCAATTGCTTTCATGATCTCACCTCGACCGGATGCTCGCGATCAGTTCGTCCGGCGAGCAGGTCGCCGTCCCCACCTTGCCCACCACCACGCCTGCCGCATGGTTCGCGATCGAGGCCGCCTCGCGGTGCGTCGCCCCGGCCGCCAGCGCCATCATGGCCGTCGCGATCACCGTGTCGCCCGCGCCGGACACGTCGAAGACCTCGCGCGCCTTCGTCGGAATCTGCGTCGGCTGCTCCCCGCGCGGGGCGATGTACATGCCATGAGGGCCGAGTGTGATGACCAGCAGCTCGGTGCCCCACGCCTGCATCAGCTTCTCCGCGATCCGCGGCATGCGCCCCTTCGGCGACAGGTCGAACTCGACATCCCGCAAGGGCATGTCGGCCGCATCGCAGGCTTCTTTGTAGTTTGGCGTGGCTAGTTTCAACCCGGAGATCCGCAGCTCGTGCATGTCCTTCGGATCGAGCCCGACCGGAATGCCCGCCGCCGCGCACGCGCCCAGCGCGGCGTCGATCGCCTGCTGGCAGACCACGCCCTTGCCGTAGTCCTCGATCACCAACCCGTGCACCCCGCCCAAGACCCCTGCCAGACGCCCGGCCAGCTCCGCCACACCCGCCAACGCCGCCTCGGGCGGGTCCTCGCGGTCCACGCGCACGATCTGCTGGCGGTCCGCCAGCACCCGCGTCTTGACCGTGGTCTGCAGCCCGCCGCACACCGTCAGCCCCTCGATCCGGATGCCCGCCTCCGACAACAACCTCGCCAGATCGCGCCCCGCCGCGTCATCCCCCACCAGGCCGATCACGCTCGCCCGCCCCCCCAGCGAACGCACGTTGAGCGCCACGTTCGCCGAGCCCCCGGGTTGCGTCTTCTCCGAGCGCACATGCACCACGGGAACCGGCGCCTCGGGCGAGATGCGGTTCACGACCCCGTACACATACCGGTCCAGCATCAGATCGCCCAGTACGGCCAGATGCACGTCACGGAACCGCTCGATAATCTCCTTCGCCCTCGCGGATTCGATCATGGTCTCGCCTCCCAGAATCCTTCGTCCGCCGCCGGGTCGCCGCCGGTCCTCGACAGCTCGATGTACGGCGTCGCGTCCGACGCCAACCACTCCCTCTCGACGTCGTCCACGTTGCCGCCTTGAAAATCGGTCATGCCCCGGACCGACAAGCGGTAGTAGGCCATTCGCCGGCCGGGCACCTGCGCGCGCTGCATGGAGAAGGTCACGCCCGCGG
>JAQBFL010000387.1:0-4460 GCA_032123415.1 bacterium
GGAGCAAGATCAAATAGGGGGCTGGAGGCTGCCCGCCTCAATCCGGTCCTTTCGGGGACCGGGTGCAGTCCCGGGTAGATCGCGCTAGATAAATGATCGACCCGCGTCGCAAGGCGCGGAGAACAGAATCCGGCTTATGTACCCTGTCGCTCGATTCCATTCCTATGCCGAACCCGCCGCGCGCGCGGCGGTGGTCGTCGCGTTACTGGCCGGCGGCGGACTGCTGCTTCGAACCCGCGTCACGCTTCATCCGCGCGGGGGATCGGGCGAGCCGACGGATGGCGGGATGATCCCATTCGTCGAGCCCGCCGAGACTGCCTTGTCCCCGTTGGACTGGTCCAGGCTCGTGGCGATGGACGATGCGGCTTCGGCGCCGGGTGGGGCAGGGGGGGGGCGAATCAGACTCTCGGGCACATTCCTCGAGTATGGGGCCGATGCCCCTGCCCGCCGGCGCGCCGTGCTGCTGGATCTGACGACGGGCACGGAAGCGATTCTCGGCGAGGGTGAGTCCGCGGGTGGAACCGACGTTCTGCGTGTCTTCCAGGACCGCGTGTTGCTGCGCGCCGACGGCAAGGAAATGGAATTGCGCATGGCATTCGCGGGCGCGACCGGAGGCGCAGGCGATGGCTCCGGGGGCACGGGCAATGCCGAAGATGACGGGCCCGGGCCGCTGCAGGGCGCGGACCGATTCGGAGGCAAACGGCTGGGAGAAACGCGATGGGCATTCGGTCGTGAGCAGCTCATGGCGTACTACGGCGAGCTGATGAACGACCCCCGGCGCCTGGTGAAGGTCTTCGACTCCATGGAGCCTCTCTACAATGAAACGGGCGGCATTGAGGGCTACCGACTGCGCATCCTTGGCGAGCCGGACTTTTTCGACGCGGTGGGACTGCGTGAGGGTGACGTCGTTAAACGGGTCAACTCCGTGGACATGACGAACCGGCGCCGCGGCGAGTTCTTCATCGAGCAATTCGTCAAAGGCCAATCGACGGCCTTCGTTCTGGACGTCGAGCGCGACGGCGCGGAACGCAAGCAGATCTACGAAGTCCAGTAATGATTCCTTCGTGGTTCGCTTGTGGCTTTCCAGAGAGGATACCCAACATTTTGGGGCACGGCCATGCCATGAGTAGACATAACGTATATTATGCGACGTTGGTTGTGGTGCGGTTTGCGGGCGTCATGGTTGATCATTGAATGTCCGCTAGGCCTTTGCGGGCAGCAGCGGCCGGCAAAGCTCAATGAACCGCCGGGCCGACTTAATGGCCCCACGGGCTTCGTCCGCCGAAAAACGGAAGGACGCGGAATAGTCGCTGGCCGATCGGCTGTCTTCCAGGCGCGCCAGCAGCGCCGTCGCTTCCTGATCAAGTCGCCCGACTCGAACGAAATGAAGTCCAAGAAGCTGGTTCAACCCCCGGTGCGTCTTGCTCTCCAGGCCTTCGGTAAGGAGGACCGCCCGAGCCCAGTGATACGCGGCATAGTATGCGCGGGAGATCGCGTCGTTGTAGAGTTCCAGCCGCAGCAACTCGTCGGCGGCGCTCAGGGCCTCTGTCCCGCGCGCCATCTCATCCAGGGCGTTTGCTGTTCGATTGTCGGCCGTCATACGGTCAGCCCGTCCCTCTGCACTTCGCGCGCGAAGAGGCGCTCGCGCTGGTTCAGGGTCGCGAATTGATCCTCGGACAGCGTGACGGTTGCAATGGGTATGCCGTGCTCAAGCACGCCCATCCGGGAGGCTTGATCGCCGATCCAGCCCCGGTCGCATTCCTCGATCCGGTCAAGCACGAGCAGTACGTCGATGTCCGAGTCCTCTTGCCAATCCCCGCGTGCCGCGGAACCGAACAACACGGCCTTGCGCAGTCGGGAACCGAAATGAGCGTGCGCCTGCCGGGCAAAAGCGCGACCGATCGACCGCACCTGCTCGATGCGCTCGGCAAGCAGGTCCCAGTCCATGGTTGCATGCGCGTTCACTAGTTGAAGAATATGACAACTGCCTGGCGATGGCAATCTGGAACTCAGCGTAATGAGCCAGTGCCGTGGAGGGCTCCCAGCGCCCTCGCGTAGCTGGAGCCGGAATTCCGGCCCATTACAACTCAGCGCAGCAGGCCCCATCGCGGCGAGATCGGCCAGTAGATGCATGTGGCGGGACCGACCAGGTTGGCCCGCGGCACCGCCCCCCAGTACCGCCCGTCCCGGCTGTTGCGGGTGTTGTCCCCGAGAGCGAAATACTCCTCCGGTCCCAGCTTAATCCGGTCAAACGGACTGGCAAGGACTTCCGCGTCGCGCGTGATCACATAGCCATGGTAGCCGGGACGGCGCTCCGCAATGCGCCGGATGCTCTCGGGCTCCAGGACGGGGTTGCCGTCGATCAGCAGCATCGGCGGTCTGATCCCCACGGTCTCGTTCGGCAGCCCAGCCATGCGCTTGATGTAGTGCGTGCCGGGCTGGAGGCTCCGGATGCCACCGGTACTGAACACCATAATCTCGCCTCGCCGCGGCCGACGCAGGTTCCAGGCGATCTTGTTCACGAAGACGTGGTCGCCCGCGGTGATCGTACCCGACCACAGCACGGCGCCGGCAGGAACATAGTCGCCCGGCGCGAACCGCAACTGCCCGGACCTTGGCAGCTTGTAGCGGCGGGCGCCGATGGTGTAGAAGGTGCTGACAGGATAGTCATCTCCGCCCGGAAAAGGCCCCGTCAACTGACCTGGACCGCGCGCCCGGATCTCACGATACATCTGCCCGGTGACGAGCCACTTGGCCATGTTGAGGGGGAAACGGTCCAGCGTCCCGCGCTCGGTCTTCTCTTCGATGTGAATGCCGAATAGCGTAGGTTCCATGGAGCCCGTCGGTATCTTGAAGGGTTGCAGAAAGTACGTCCTGAACCCCATGGCCACAACAATCGCCACGACGACGATCTCGACATTCTCGCACAGTGCCGGAAACCGCCGCCGCCGGCTGATCCGGTCAACCGCCCGGTGAAGCGCTTCGACCGCCGCCTCGACCGCGGCCGGGGTCCCGTGCCTCAGGGCGTCGCGCAACGCGGCTTCCGCTTCGCGCAGCGTCTCGCTCTGCGCCGGTGCGAGGACGTCCCCGCGCATGTGCCGCACGTGCAGCGCGTGCCGCAGAACCTCTTTCGCCGTCTTGCGGGATTGCCGCCGCGCCAGCATGTCTCGGATGAACCCGATCATTCCCCTACCCTCCGCCATGTCTTCGTCGAAGCCTCCGCGCGCTTACCACGCCTTCAATACCGAAATGAACGCCTTCTGCGGCACATGCACCTGCCCGAACTGCTTCATCCGTTTCTTGCCTTCTTTCTGCTTGTCGAGCAGCTTGCGTTTGCGCGTCACGTCGCCGCCATAGAGCTTGGCCGTCACGTCCTTGCGGAAGGCGCGGATCGTCTCGCGCGCGACGACGGTCTTGTTGATCGCGGCCTGCACCGGCACCGAGAACATGTGCGGCGGGATGGCTTCCTTCAGCGCCTTGCAGATCTGCCGCCCCCGCCCTACCGCCTTGGACCGGTGCACGAGACAGGAGAAGGCGTCGACCAGTTCGCTGTTGAGCAGAATATCCAGTTTCACGATGTCGCTGGTCTGGAAACCGGCATGCTCGTAGTCCATCGAGGCGTAACCGCGGCTGACGCTCTTCAGGGAGTCGTGAAAGTCGGTGAGGATCTCGTTCAGCGGCATGGTGCACGTGAGCATGACGCGCTGCGCATCCAGCGAGTCGGTTCGCGTCACCTCGCCGCGCCGATCCATCACCAGGCGCATGACGTCCCCGATCTGCTCGCTGTGCATGATGATGAAGGCCTTGATCATGGGCTCCTGGATTTCGCCCACGCGGGTCGTCTCCGGCAGGTTGACCGGGTTGTCGATCTCCACGGTGTCGCCATTGCGCAGGGTGACGCGGTACACGACGGCCGGATGCGTGCTGATGATGTCCAGGTCGAACTCACGACGCAGGCGCTCCTGCACGACCTCCATGTGCAGCAACCCGAGAAACCCGCAGCGGAAGCCGAAGCCGAGGGCCACGGAACTCTCCGGGTGATACGAGAAGGCGGAATCGTTCAGGCTGAGTTTCTCCATGGCCTGGCGGAACTTCTCGTACTCCGACGTGTCCACCGGGTACAACCCCGAGAACACCATGGGCCGGATGCGCTTGAACCCGGGCAAGGCCTCGTCGGCAGGGCGCGAGCAGGTGGTGAGCGTGTCGCCCACCTGGCAATCCCTGGGCTCCCGAATCGTGCCGATCACGTAGCCCACGCATCCGGCTTCGAGCAGGGGCACAGGAATGGGCTTCGGCGAAAAGATGCCGACTTCCTTGATGTCGGTTTCGATCCGCGTGCCCATCAGCGTGACGCGATCGCCGGCCTTGATGCTTCCGTCGACGACGCGCACGTAAGGCATCACGCCGCGGAAGGCGTCGTACACCGAATCGAAAACCAGCGCGCGCAGTCGTTTCTCCCG
>JAQBFL010000388.1:0-2536 GCA_032123415.1 bacterium
GGCAAAGTGAGGAGCAACCGATGACGCTTACGAGAATGAAATGGAAAGCCCGTCGATGGAGATTGCGCGATCTGCGAGCAAGAAAGGCTCGAAAAGCGAAGCTCGATTTCCGCAGTCCGTTTTTCCCGTGGGCTTGAAAGGTAACCGGAGTTACGTTTAAAGGAGACCCATGACATCCGCCATAGCAGAACCGATCAAAAGTAAGCGCCAGGAGATAACGTTGTCCACTGAACCGCTCGCCCATGATCTCCAGGATTTCCTCGCCCGATACGGCAAGGCACTCGCCGGTACCGCGGAACGAAAGCTCGTCCCGCTCCACCGGCCGGGGGTTGACGCACTGCCAGACCTTGAGCGCATCGAACTGCACCGGTCCAAGATGCAGGGAAAGCGATTCCAGTTGTTCCCCTCTCAGAAGGAAAAGATCGCTGGCGCCGTGCAGGGGATGAAGAAGCACTCCAGCGTCATGTTCATCTGCGAAATGGGCTGCGGTAAGACCGTCCTAAGCCTATCTGCGTCTTGGGTTATGGCTCGCGGCAAGAACTTCAAGGTCCTCGTCATGTGCCCCGGCCACCTGGTCCACAAGTGGGTGCGTGAGGCACAGTGGCTGATCCCCAACGTGTATGCCCGGCCGGTCAAGCTGGTCGGCGACCTGATGAAGTTCAGGGCAGAGGCGGACAAGCACAACGGGCCGGCGATCGCGGTCATCGGGAAGGAAGCGGCGAAGCTGGGCTGCGAGATGGAGGCCCCCATCGCCGCCGGCAAGCGCAAACAGGTGGTCGTGCAGATCGCGGAAAAGGGGTTCTCGCGCGAGGGGGACCGGAACCTGCGCGTGAACCGGGCGCCTAATGCGTACGGGCAATACGTCGAGAACGGGTATCTGGTTGACCGCATCGTCGATATTGCCATGTGCCCTCGGTGCAGCACCGAGTTGACGACCAACGTGGATGGCGAGGACGTGCCGTACAGGCTGGACGATTACGTGCGCGCAAAGAACTACGAGTTCTGCAAATGCTGCGGCGAGAAGCTGACGACGTGGCGGCGCACGGACCGACCCGGCATCGGCGAACGGCCGCACGTGGACCGGTACATCCAGCGGAAGATGAGGAACTGGTTCGACTTCTTCATCGCCGACGAGGTGCACGAACTGGCGAGCGCCACGACCTGCCAGGGGAACACGTTTGGGACGTTGTCCGCTGCCTGCCGGTACACGATCGCGCTGACCGGCACGCTGATCGGGGGCAAGGCATCGGACTTGCACGCCACGCTGTGGCGCCTGTGTCCGGACCTGATGCGCGCCCGAGGGTTCGACCTGTCGGCGTTCCGCCAGTCGCGGATCGGCCCGGTCGCGCGCAACACGCAGAACTTCACCCACAAGTACGGGGTGACCGAGTACAAGGTAGAACGCAGCGCAGCAGACGAACACCGCGGCCGGATCCGGCGCGGCCGTCAAGGGCGCAAGAAGGACTTCCGTGCTGATGCAACGCCCAAGCCGGGGATCTCGCCCCACCTGTTCAACCACTTCCTGCTGGACAGGGCGGTCTTCATGTCGCTGGAGGAACTGGGTCCGGCACTACCCCGACTGGAACGCGAATTGGTGCCCGTGGAACCAGGCTCAGAACTGGCACGAGCTTACCGGTCGCTGGACGGCCAGTTGAAGGATGCCATCGCTGATGGTGGGCATGGTCGCAAGGCCCCGCCGATGCTGGCCGGCATGCGCGTCCAGATCCTCGACGCCTACCTCGATCGGCCTTGGGGCTGGGAGCCGATCACGGTCCCCGCCAAGTACGATGACGAAGGCGACGGGTTCGGGGACAAGGTGGTCGCTACCCCCGAAGACCTGGGCGTACACCATCTGGATACCAAGGACACGGGGCTGCTCGCGATCATCCGTCGTGAACTGGAATTGCGCCGGAAGTGCACGGTTTTCGTAACCTACACGCAGAAACGTGACGCGCAGGAAAAGCTGAACCTCATGTTGCAAGCGCAAGGGATACGCAGCGTGATCCTGCCCCCCTCTCTGGCGCCGATCAAACGAGAGGAGTGGATAGAGAAGAACGCGCGGAACATCGACGTGCTGATCGTCCAGCCGCGCAAGGTGATGACCGGGCTGGACCTGATCCAGTTCCCGACGCTGATCTGGTACCAGACGGGGTACTCGACGCACGTGCTGCGGCAGGCGTCGGCGCGCGCTCGCCGGCCCACCCAGACGAAGGGCTGCAAGGTGATCTTCTTCTATTACAAGGGGACGATCCAGGAGCAGGCGCTTGCCCTGATGGGCGAGAAGGAAGCGGCATCGCAGGCGCTTGAGGGTACGTTCGATACCCGCGCCCTGCGTGCGATGATGAACGGCGGCAAGGATGACGACATCCTGTCCGCGCTGGCGAACAGCCTTGACCAGCATTCAGCGAAGGCGGCATGGTCAAGCCTTGTAGAACCGGAACCGAAGGAAGTCCGGGAACCATTCGTGTCGGTGTTGTCGGCGGCGTTCAGCAGAAAACCGGTGGTCGTCAAGCAGGCCACAATCCTTGGCTCATTC
>JAQBFL010000389.1:0-3100 GCA_032123415.1 bacterium
TGTTGATCATCTGGATTTCCGTGTATGTCGACTCGACCATCGACTCCCCGAAGGGCAAACGGTTGTCCGTCGACGTTCTATGGATTCATTCCCGCATGACTCTCGACATTCGGTCCCCCGGTGGCTTTCAGCCTGCCAGCCTTGTACTCCTCGACCGCCTCTCGGACTGTGCCTCCGGCGCCAATCACGACCTGGATGCCGGCCGCCTCCAGCGACCGAAAGGCATTCGGTCCACAATTGCCTGTCAGAACCACTTTCGCATCCTTCTCGGAAACCAGTTGCGCCGATTGGATCCCGGCGCCACCCCCTGCTGCCGCATTGCTGTTTGCAACCGCCTCAAAAGACATATCGTCCGTTTCTACGATTACGAAATGGGCACAACGCCCGAACCGCGGATCGACCGCGTCGTCAAGCGTCGTCCCTTTTGATGTTACTGCTACTTTCATGTCATATACTCCTATGTGGTTGCTGTGTTCCATTTCCCACTACTTGATCTCCTTCAACGCCGCTTGCACCTCCTTCCAAGCCGCCCTGATTGCGTCAGCGGCGGCGCTCTCGCCGTACTGAATGACGGTCTTGCCATCCATCAAGGCGTCGTTCACCACGCGGTCAAAGGGGATGCGCCCAATCACGCGTGAGTTCCGCTGTTCCGCGATCTTGCCGATACGCGCCGCCTGTTCCATATTGAGGTCAGCCTTGTTGATGACGACCAGCGACGGAACACCGAAATGTGCGGCGAGATCCAGCACCCGCTCCATGTCATGAACGCCGGAAACCGTGGGTTCGGTGACAATCAAGACCAGGTCGGATCCTGAGACCGACGCAATGACCGGACATCCGGTTCCCGGGGGGCCATCGCCCAGAATTCGCTCGGCACGCAACTCGGCGGCAAGTTCACTGGCCCGGTTGCGCACTTGCGTAACCAATCGCCCCGAGTTTTCTTCGGCAATGCCCAAGCGGGCGTGAACCATGGGTCCGTAGTCGGTTTCGGAGACGTACCAGTCGCCCGTGACCGCATCCTCAGTCCGAATAGCGTCTGCCGGGCAGACTCGAGGACACAGGCCACAGCCCTCGCAGGCGAGAGGCTCAATCCGCCAGGTTTTGCCGACGATGTCATTGGCCGGTCCGTCAAGCCTGAAGGAATTGAAATGGCAGGCCTCGGCGCATTTCCCGCAGCCAATGCACTTCGCGGAGTCGACCGCAGCCTTCGTCCCGCCCACGAAGGGGTGCGCTTCGCGCACAAGCGGAGTAAGCAACAGATGAAGATCGGCCGCGTCCACATCGTTATCGGCCAGCACCATGTTGTTCGAAAGTACCGCGAAAGATGCCGTCACCGTCGTTTTCCCGGTACCGCCCTTTCCGCTGATAATCGTTACTTCCTTGTAATCCCTGGCATTCCCCACCTCAAAGGGGGAAGCACCCTCCGCAATCGCCCCGATACTCTCCATTTCCGGCGCCGCCACAACGGGGGTGCCCTTTAATGCACAGAGCGAGTCGTAGATCCTCAGCAAGGTGGCGTTCAGTTCGTCATGCCACTCCACGAGGATATTGCCTGACGAATACGTTTCAGCGTACTTCCTTTCGAACGGAATGCGGCCGACAATAGGGACGCCGACGTTTTCGGCCCAGTCTGCGATGATCCGGTCCTCTCCGCCTGAGCGATTCACCACAATCCCGGTGGGAATCCCCATTTTGAGCGTCATCGCCGCGGCCAGTTTCAAATCATTCAGTCCGAACGGAGTCGGCTCCGTAATCAGAACTGCCACATCTGATCCCTCCAGCGCCTTAACCACCGGACACGCCGTTCCTGGGGAGGCGTCCAGAATGTTGATTGCCTCTGGATCAATGTGTCGCTTGACGGCCTGCACCACGCTCGGAGCCAGCGCCTCGCCAATATTGAGCAGTCCGTGTGCAAAAAAGAAGGGCCTGTTGTCGGGCGCGGCCTGCACCTTTCCGATGGGCACAGGCGTCTCGCGCAGTGCATCTTCGGGACACACATAGGAACAAGCTCCGCAGGAATGGCAAAGCTCATTGAAGATAAGAACCTTGCCCTTGATGACGGCGATCGCGTTGTAGTTGCAGGCTTCGGCACACTTGCCGCAACCCGTGCATATGGCTTCATTGCATACCGGTTTCAACACGGTCACATCGGACTCCTCCGTGAAGTCCGGCTTCACAAACAAATGATCGTTCGGCTCCTCAACGTCACAATCCAGAAGCCGGACTTGCCGCGGCGTAGTTCCGCCGTCGGCGGGGCGAAGCCGGGCCTTCTTGCCCAGATTCGCCAACGCATACGCCAGGTTAACCGAGAATGTCGTCTTCCCCGTTCCACCTTTCCCGCTCGCAACTGCAACTATCATCCCAACATCTCCATGGGGTTACGCCAACCGTTCCGCTCCGCTATACACTTGTTCGACCGTCAGAATCGTCGCTGCAACGCCCGGAAACTTGGGGTCCAACCACTCCTTCATGTCATCGAAAACCGCACCCTCTTTGCAGTAGGTGAGAGAGCCCTTAACCTGGTAAGCTTTCCCTTCCGCCGTGATAAACAAGATTGATCCTGGACTGCCGCCGAGAATGTTCGCCCGTGTCTTGCTGAAATAGTTGTCTGCAACGACCACCTTATCGTCAGCCGTTCTTTTGACACACGTCGCATAAATGGAATTGGGGGTTCCCTTCTCATCGACCGTTGTCAGGATGATGGCCCCTTCACGGTTGTCCCATGCCGTCTTTACTTCTTCCGGTAATGCTGTCATTTCTCTCTTCCTTTCCCGGTTGCCCGGCTTCCCCTGTTTTGCGTCAGATAGTGGACACATCCCGCTTCCTGTTGCGCATGGACCTGCCCTGTGCGCGTCAGCTTGCCGATATACTTGGCGACTTCGTTCTTGTGCATGCCAAACACCTTCGCAATCTGATCGGCCGTGCATGGGCGGCGGGCCAGCATCGCAAGGATTGTTTGCTCGTTAGCTTTCACGTCTTTGGAGTGGTCGGAGCTGAAATCCGCGATCACTTCGGCAGAGGGGCCAAGCAGCTTCGAAAGCCTAGCCAAGTGCTCCTGCGGTACAGCTTGAACGAAACCTTCTGCCGGTGGACGCACGGC
>JAQBFL010000390.1:0-3419 GCA_032123415.1 bacterium
CCGTGATAGGCCAGCAGGTGATACGGCTCCAGCACATACTCCCGCACCGTGCCGTCGAACTTCACGTACGTCACCTGCATCTGCTCATGCCGCTCCAGGAAGCCCGCCACCGCCACCCAGACCGCCGGGTCCTGCTTCACATAGTCTTCGCCCACCACCGTGAAACGGTCCGTCATCGCCCCCAGATCGAACGTCATGCTGCCCTGCATGGACTCTGCGATCTTGCTCAGCACCGACGCCATGTCCATCTCCAGCGGCGTGCCCCGGAAGCTGCCCAGCAGCTTGGCCGCAATCGAGAAGGCGAAGAGCTCCTTGCGATTCAGTTGCACCGGCGGCATCTGCCATGTGACGTCCGTCAGCCGATAGCCGAACTTCGATGGCACATACTCGATCGGCGCCCCTTCCTCGACCCTCAGCCAGTCCAGATCGCGCATGACGGTCGGTCGGGATACCTCCAACCTCCGGCAGAACGCGCTCGCATTGGGATAATCGTCACCCCGGATCATCTCCAAAAGGTGCCTCACGCGGGCATATTGGGGCCGTGAAACCTTCTTCATCTATTTTTAGGGTGTATCGCTCTTTGATACACCCCATGTGCTACATTACCCCCAGGAAGATCGCAATAGGAAACGTTGATGGAAGGGGGGCTGCCATGAATGCGACGCCATTCACAGTACCGGACAACCCGGCCCAGGCCGCGACTCCCGCGCCCACCGCCGGCGGTGCCAAACCGAAACTGCTCGACCAGATGCGCCGCGAACTCCGGGTGCGGCACTATGCATATCGCACCGAGCTCACCTATCTCGACTGGGTCAAGGACTACATCTTCTACCACGGCAAGACCCACCCCGCCCAAATGGGCGTCGCGGAAATCAACCGATACCTCAGCCATCTCGCCAGTGACCGCAACGTCACCGCCAGCACCCAAAACCAGGCGCTCTGCGGCATTCTGTTCCTCTATCGCTACGTTCTGAAGATCGACATCGGCGATCTCGGCGACATCATTCGCGCCACCAAGGCGCCCCGCCTGCCGGTGGTCATGACGATCGAGGAGACCCGCAAGGTCCTCGACCGGCTTCCCGGCGTGTATCGCCTGATCGGCGACCTCATGTACGGCACGGGCATGCGGGTCATGGAAGTGGTTCGCCTGCGAGTCAAGGACGTTGACTTCGATCGGCACCTCATCACCAGGGGCGATTCATCTGCAGTGGCCGGAGAGGTCCGGGGTTGCCAGGCAGGCAACTTGATTCCGCGAGGGCGTTTCGGCGCGCCGGATCGTCAGACACGCCGGCGCCGAAGCCGCCCTCCGGTGCCCTGGCTCAGAACGATTCGGGTTCTCGATGCTTTTGATGCGTTCCCGAAGCCATGGTTATATCCTCTACGATCGCAAGAGTGTGAGCGCGGCGGCGACCGTCATGCGACGCCGCCAGGATGCGCAGCCGTTGGCATCGATACGACCCTTCTCAGACTGGAGTTCATACAGGCCGATGGCGAGGTTGCGTAGCGTGGCCAAGGCATGAGCCCCGGTCGAGTGCGCGACACGGCATGCATCTTCACCGAAACTGACGTCCCGGCGATGGTGCACACCGTTCTCGATGGCCGACCAGTGTCCCCGGATGACCTCCATCCATTCGTCGTCGCTCAGTTCCTGGAATGCGACACTGGTGGCGTAGTAGGCGATCTCGTCACTGGGGGGCTTAGCGCGCGGATCGAGTTCTTCGCGCTCGCGTCGAACCGCGATCACCTGCCAACACCCGCACAGGCCGATCTCATCCGGGGTCACCGCGACGCGCACGAGACGGCGACGATCGAGTCGCCAATGCTCCTTTTCCCACTCCACGGCCTCATCCGGGGGGGAAAGCCTGCTTCTTCAGCAGGTGTTCGGCGCGCTCGAGGATGCCGCTTTGGTTGCCTTTCAGACCAAACAGATAGTCCCAGCCGAGTTCCTGCGTCGTGACCCGGGCGCTTTCTTGCTGGCAATGCATCGCATCCGCCGTGACCAAGGCATAGTCGACCTTCGGCACGTCGCGCAGCAGGGCCGGGAAGGCGGGAATCTCGTTACTCTTGTCATCGATGGGCACTTGGGCAAGGGTCAGGCGCAGGCGATGGGTCACGGCCGAAAGGAGTTGGAGCGGTTTACCGTCAGTCCGTCCGCTCCCTCGCAGCGTCTTGCCGTCGACGGCAAGACGGGCCATCACCGAGAGTTCCTGTTTCACGAGCCAGTCGCCGACGATCCGATCGAACTGATGCGTGTCCACCTTGCTCAGCACACGCTGAAACGTCGAATCGCTGGGTGGCGCATAGTTTCCTTCGTCGTCACGGTGGCATCCCAGCGCTCTCAATTGTCGCTGTGTGAACTTGCGGCAGGTGTCCTCGATGGCCTGATAGCCGCCCGCGCCCATCAAGACGGCCACGGCGGCGCACGCGAGCACGAACGGTTGACGATGTCGCAGCCATGTCCCCGGCGTCGATCGCGCAGTTCGTCAAACCGATCCAACAACGATTCCAGCGCCGGGGCGCGCCACGGACACGGACCCGCCACCGCTTCTTCCTGTGCCGCCAGTGCCGATGGCCAGCGCCCGCGACGCAACAGCGCGCGGGCCCCCGGCTGCAACTCCTTCAAGTACAACTGTTTCGGCTCGCCATGTTCGTGATAGAAGTCGCGGCTGGCTCGCTCGAACCCCGCAGTGGGTCCCACGGCCTCGAAGCCACAGGCACGGTAACAGACTCCCCGATAGCGCGTCTCGTCGACATAGCTCTCGACCGCGAGTACCGGGTTTCCCCAGCGCTCCTCCCAGTCACGCGACAGCCGCCGCAGGAATAACCCGAGCGCGCGCGACGCCAGATTCGGCACTCGTTCTCGCTCGAGCAACACGAGATACCGGCTGTTGCTGACAACAAACCCAAGCCGCCGCGCTCGCTGCCGGGCGGTCCAGCCGATCCACAGCTCTCGCGCTTTCACATGGAGCGCCGCCGCACTGAAACAGGCCAGCGCAACCCATTCGCCGTCAATTTCCGCCACGTAGCGCAAGGCCCGTCCAACCATCTGGGCGCTGCACAGATAATGCTTCTGCTCCAGCGTCGCGTCGAATAACGCACGCTCCTCGTCACGAAGGAGCCGCACGGTCACGCGCTTGAGAATCTCGGGCTCGGTGGCCGACTCGTGTAGTTTCATGCGCTCAGGAAAGCACAACCGGCTTCGCCTGTCCAGTCATTTCGCGAAGGCGGGGGGCGGACACAAATCAACCTCGCCCCAGATGAATCAACCCTGTAAACTGCCATGCGCCCGATAAACAGATAAAAAGTGCATGGCTGCGTCAAGATTCGCGCCTTGTGCTTCGGACGCCCCGAAGCTTCGCATGTGCGTCAACCTAAGCCAGACGGCTGGTGATGACTTGGAGCCATGCTGCGGGGTGGAC
>JAQBFL010000391.1:0-4187 GCA_032123415.1 bacterium
CGCCGCCGTGCTCGGCGCCTTGGCGGCGGGCATCGCGGCGGCGATCCTGCCTGTCACGTTGCGCAATTTCGTCGTGTCGGGGCAATGGGTTCCCATCTCGACCAACGGCGGCATCAATCTCTACATCGGCAATAACCCGGACGCGGCCCGGACGATGGCCATCCGCCCGGGAGCCGATTGGGACCGGCTGGCGGCTCTGCCATTCCGCCGGGGCGGCGTCCGGACCGAGGCCGAGGCGCAGCGCTGGTTCATCGCCGAGGTGGCTCGTTACGCTTGGAACTCTCCCGCCGCGTTCACGGGCGGACTCGCCCGCAAAGCGTTGCTCGTGGTCAACGCACGGGAACTTCCGCGCAATATCGATCCCGTCGGACTCGCGTCCCGCGGGGTCGTGACGCGGCCGTTGCTGTGGCGCGCGGGGCCCTTCAGCTTCCCCGGCAGTATCCTCCTGCCACTGGGCTTGCTGGGCTCGTGGCTGGCGCTGAAACGGGGCGGAGCCGCGGGGTTCGTCGCGGCCTCGTGGGTGGCCTACGCGGGCAGCGTGGCGGTGTTCTTCCCGGCCTCTCGCTACATGATGCCTGTCGCGCCGCTGCTCGCGGCACTGGCCGCGGTGGGAGCGGCGGCACTGGCCGAAGCCTGGCGGTTGCGGGTCCGCGCGCGCCTCGCATGGATGGCGGGAGCCCTGCTGTTCCTGTCCGCGGTGGCCGCCGCCCCCGTGGCGTCTCCCACCGACGGCGTGGATTTCGAGTCCGAACTGGAGACCAACGCGGGCATCGCCCTACAGACGCGCGGGCGCGTCACGGAAGCCGCCGCGCAATATCTGCGCGTCCTAAAGCGCGCCCCCGGCCATGCCGAAGCGCACTTTCATCTCGGCACGGCGTACCGCGACTTGAAGCGTTTCGACGAAGCCATGGCGTCGCACCGGCGCGCGATCGAGCTGCGGCCGGACCACCTCCGGGCCATGAACGACCTGGGCGTCATGCTGTTCGAAGTCCGGCGTACCGACGAATCGGTGCTCTGGCTGCAGCGGGCGCTGGAGGTCGATCCGGATTACCTCCCCGCCATGAAGAACCTGGCTGTCGGCCTGCTGGCCCAGGGCCGTCTGGCCGAGGCCAACTCAATTTTGCGGCGCGCCGGTTTGCCCGAGGTGGCCGCGACGCGCGGCGAGATCCATGGCCGAATTCCTGTAACACCACAAGCCGTTGTGGAACAATGACGAATGACAAAGCACCCAAGCACGAAGGAATGACGAAAGAAGGGAATGTGATTGTTTTGTCCGCCGGGTTGCGGTATGGGTAGGGGGTAATCGGTAGCGGGAGGTCTTATGTGCGGAATCGTGGGGTACGTTGGCAAGAAGGACGCGACCGGCGTCATCGTCTCGGGGTTGCGCCGGCTCGAGTACCGGGGCTATGACTCCGCGGGTGTCGCCCTGTGGAACGGGGACACCGGGAGCCTGGACGTCGTCAAGACGGCCGGCAAGATCGACGACCTCGAAACCCATCTGGGCGCCGAGTTGCCGCACAGCGCGGCCGCGCGGTCGCTGGGCATCGGCCACACGCGATGGGCCACGCACGGCGCGCCGACGCGTCCCAATGCCCATCCGCATCTGAGCGCCAGCGGGGACTTTGCGATCGTTCACAACGGTATTATCGAGAACTACCTGGCCCTGAAGGCGCGCCTCGCGGCCGCGGGGTATGCCTTTGCGAGCGAAACCGATTCCGAGGTCCTGGCGCACCTGATCGAACAGTGCTATGAAGGCAACTTGACGCGCGCGGTGGCCGCCGCACTGGAGAAGGTCGAAGGCACCTACGGCATCGCCGTGATTTCGCGTCGCCACCCCGACACGATCGTGGCCGCCCGCAAGGGCAGCCCCATCGTGGTCGGCGTCTGCGACGACGAGACGATCGTCGCCTCGGACGTCAGCGCCATCGTGCAACACACCGACCGCGTCATCTTTCTCAACGACGGGGATATCCTGACCGCCACCGGCGACAGTATCGAGATCGTCTCGCAGAAGAACGTGCCCGTCTCCCGCGAGACGACCCACATCGACTGGGACATCGAACAGATCGAGAAGGGCGGGCACGCGCACTTCATGCTCAAGGAGATTCACGAGCAGCCCGTGGCGATCGCCAACGCCACGCGGGGGCGGCTGCTGGTGGATGAGGGGGCCGTGAAGCTCAGCGGCATGCAGATGAGCTCGCGGGAGATGGCGACGGTGGACCGCATGCTGATCGTCGCCTGCGGCACGTCGCTGTATGCGGGCATGGTCGGCAAGTACTTCTTCGAGGATTTCGCCAGCATTCCGACCGAGGTGCAGCAGGCCGCGGAGTTCCGCTACCGCAACCCGATCATCCTTCGGGACACCTGCATGCTCGCCATCAGCCAGTCCGGTGAAACGGCGGACACGCTGGCCGCGGTGCGCGAGGCGATGCGCAAGGGCGCCGCCGTGCTGGGCATCTGCAACGTCGTCGGCTCGACAATCGCCCGCGAGACCGGTCGCGGGGTCTACCTGCACGCAGGTCCCGAGATCGGCGTGGCCTCGACCAAGGCCTTCTCCTGCCAGGTGGCCGTGCTGGCGATGATGGCCATCGCTTTCGGCCGCACGCGCCGGCTCTCCTCGCAGGCGGGCCGCGCGATGGCGCTCGAGATACAGCGCCTCCCCGAGCTCGCGCAGGCCGTGCTGGACCGCGAGGACGAGATTCGCGCCGTCGCGGAGAAGTACGCCGGCGCCGAGAACGCGTTCTTCATCGGGCGCGGCTACATGTACCCGGCCGCCCTCGAGGGCGCGCTCAAGCTCAAGGAAATCTCCTACATCCATGCCGAGGGGTATCATGCCGCGGAACTCAAGCACGGCCCGATCGCGCTGCTGAGCAAGAAGGTCCCGGTCATCAGCCTCGTGCCGGATATCCAGGGGCGGGACAAGACCATCGGCAACATGCAGGAGTGCCGCGCGCGCAGCGCGCCCGTCATCGCCATCGCCACCGAGGGTGACGAGGCGATCGCGGCCCACTGCGACGATGTCATCCGCATCCCGCGCTGTCACGAGTTCATCGCGCCCATCCCCGTGGTCATCGCCGAACAACTCCTGGCGTACCATGTCGCCCGCGCGCGCGGCTGCGAGATCGATCAGCCGCGCAACCTGGCCAAATCCGTAACCGTGGAGTGACGCGCATGCCCGACGAACGAACGAGGCAACTGCTGGCCCGCGGCGCGCGCATCGTCACACCGGACAGCGTGTCGATCGACGAGTCCGTCGATCCCGGGCGCATCGATCCGTCCGTCACGATCCACCCCGGCTGCCGCATCCTGGGCGAGTCGACGTTCATCGGCCCCAACTGCGTGCTGGGGGCGGAGGGGCCGCTGACGCTGGACGGCTGTCAGCTCGGGCGCGGCGTGCGGCTGCAGGGCGGGTCGATCGCGGGGGCGACCCTTCTGGACGGCGTGTCGATCGGCCCGTGCGCCCACGTGCGCCCCGGCACGCTGCTGGAAGAGAGGGCCTCGTGCGCCCACTCGGTCGGGCTGAAGCAGACGCTGCTCTTCCCGTACGTCACGCTCGGCAGCCTGATCAACTTCTGCGACGCATTCATGGCGGGAGGAACCGACTCGCGCAACCACTCCGAGGTCGGGTCATCCTACATCCACTTCAACTTCACGCCGAACCAGGACAAGGCCACGCCCTCCATGATGGGTGACGTGCCGCGCGGCGTGCTGCTCGACCAACCCCCCATCTTTCTCGGCGGGCAGGGGGGCCTTGTGGGACCGTGCCGGATCGAGTACGGCACGGTCGTGGCGGCCGGCGTCGTGTGCCGGCGGGACGTGACCGCGCCCGGCACGCTGGTCTTCGAACGGTTCGGCCGGGTCAAGGGCGCCATGCCCTTCCGGCAGGGCGTGTACGGGAACATCGCGCGCGTCATTGCGCACAACGTGACCTACATCGCGAACCTGCTGGCGTTGCACGTGTGGTATCACGACGTGCGCTCGCGTTTCACGGGCGGGATGGACTATCGGCGGGCCTGCCTGGACGGCGCGATGACGCGCATCGCGGAGATGCTCGAGGAGCGGCTCAAACGCATGACGGAGCTGGCGGGCAAGATGGCGCGCTCGATCGAGCTGGCGGGCGTCGCGACCGGGCCGCTGGCCGCGCCCTTCGATATGCAGGCGCGCCTGCGGAACGAGTGGGCCGCCGC
>JAQBFL010000392.1:0-9762 GCA_032123415.1 bacterium
TGGAGATCGTCGACATCGACAGCACCTCCGAGGAGCAGGAGACCCGAATCGTCCACCTGCGGCGTTTGCTCACAGCGGCCGAGGAACGTATCGCGAAGCTCGAAGAGGAGCTGGAATCCGTGGCCGCGCGGCGCGAATCGCTCGAGAGCGCGCGGGCGACAATCCTGACGCGTCAGAACAAGGCGAAAGAGAGCGTCGACGTCTTGCGGGCGGCCATTTCGGCCATGTCGAGGGCCGTCGAGTCGGTTGCCGCGGCGCTGGCCGAGCCGCACGAATAGAGCCTCGGGTCACCCCGCTTCGTCAAGCAACGAAAGCATGCGGCCGAGCGTTTTCGCCCAAGAGTATTCGCTCAGCACGAACCGGCGGCCGGCCGTTCCCATCTGCCGCCGCAACGCGGGGCGATCCAGTATCCAGAGCAGCGTTTCCTCGAATTCCGGATAGATCCGAAACCACAGTCCGCCGCGCGACCGTTTGCATTGGTCGCGCAGCACCGCGGAACAGGCGTGCACCAGCGCGGGCGTCCCTGCCAGCCAGGACTCGAGCAGCACGATCCCGAGGCTCTCGTTGACCGAGGGATGAGCGAACGCCAGGGCGCCGGCCATGGCGTCGTGCTTCTCGGACTCGGAGACGAACCCCAGGTCGGTCACGGCGCCGGCCAGTTCGCCGGGCAGTTCCACCGGGCCGCTGCCGGTTAAAACCAGCCGCACGTCGCGGCCCGTCCGCCGCCGGAAGGCGCCCAGGTAGTCGAGCAACAACGTCGTGCCCTTCATCGGCTCGCGACGGCCGCAGTAAATGAGGTAATCGACGTCCGCCCACGCGTGCCGCTTCCTGAAGGCGTCGCCATCCGCGGCAAAATCGTCCATCCCCATGCCGACGACGGCCGACGGAGGCAGCGGCGTTCCGAAGAGCCGTTCGGCCAGCGCCTGCTCGGGGGCGCTGTTGAACATGATGGCCCGCACGCGGTGGAACAGGGCGCGGGTCGCTTCCAGCGCGGCGAACGGCTCGTCGTGGAGGCAGGGCACCAGGACGGTCCGGTCGGGCAGGATCTCCGAGGCCCGGTACGTCAGGCCGAAGAGGTAAGGGCCCATCACGATCCGGTCGTAGCCCGCCCCATGCGACGCGAGGTGTTCATAGAGCGCCTCGCTGTGTACGCTGTTGGCCAGCCACGCCGACTCCGTCCCAGGCAAGACGCTGCCGCCCGCGCAGATCGAGCGCTGCGCATCCAGAAAGGCGGCCTCATCGCGCGGGCTGACCGGGAAGAACCGGACCGTCATGCCGTCCACGGTCCGTTCGCCGGGGGGCAGCTCGTTCGCCCACGAGAAATGGCTGCGCGCGCAGGTGGTCAGGAACGTCACGCGCCGTCCGGCGGCCGCGGCGCGGGCCGCCTGGTTGCGCAGAAGCGTTTCCGCTCCTCCCACCGCGCCCCCCGCGGCGAAGCGCGGGCAGACGAACGCGATGGAGTCCGCCGTCTTCACGACGCCCGCCCGCGCAATGCCTCTTCCAAGCGCGCCACCCGAGCCTCCAGCGCAGCCATCTTCTCGCGGTAGCGGCTCTCGGTCGACTCGACCGCGGTCAACAGCAGGCCGTTGACCTGGTTCTGCTGCGACCAGAGGCGGTAGGTATAGAACTTCAGCATCTTCCATACAAGACGCTTGAATGCGACCAGCGCGCGGCTGAACCGCCTGCGACGTTCGTAGATGTCGAAGTCGTTGATGTCGACGAACACCGCGTCGCGCAGGCAGTCGAGGTAGAAGGTGAGGAAGTTCTCTTCGTTCTTGAGGTTGGCCAAGTTCGACCGCTCGGCCCGCGCGACGTGCGGGTCGCTGTAGACGCCCTCCCGCGTCTTGCGCTCGACCGTGGCCTGGATCTCCGCCACGATGGCCGCGGTGTCAAGGCCGTCCGCGCCGATCTCGAACAGGTTGTCCATTGTCTCGTTGCCTCCTGCCGCCGCGACGGGGCGCGACGACCTTCACTTGCCGCGCATGAAGTAGTTGGTCCGCTTCTCGTGGCCGATGTCGGTGGGATCCCCGTGGCCCGCGAGCACGCGCGTCGCGTCGGGCAGCTTCGCCAACAGCGCGAGGGAGCGGGTCAGCGCGCGCGCATCTCCGCCAGATAGGTCTGTACGCCCCACCGAGCCCGCGAACAATGTGTCGCCGGAGAAGAGCATGCCATCCTCCTCGAAATACAGACAGACCGATCCGGCTGTGTGACCGGGTGTCTCGATGATCCGGTAAGACAGCCCCGCGTCGGTCCACGCCTGGCCGTCCTTGAATATCCGCTTCTCGACCCCGGGCGGTAGGGTGGGGGCGGGGTAGTAGGGGGGGTAGGCGTTCTGCTCGGAGAAAGCCCAGGCGAGGTCGCTGGGATGGCAGGAGACGGGAGCGGGGTGCACCGCGAGCAGCTCCCTCAGCGCCGAGACATGGTCCATGTGGCCGTGCGTGAGAAGATATGCGGCGGGCCGCAGATCGCGGGTGTCGAGCGCGCCCAGGATCAGCGCCGCGTCGGCTCCAGGGTCAATGACCAGGGCCTGCGGCGTCGACTTCCACACGATGTAGCAGTTGACCTGGAAAGCCCCGACTTGTACGGTCTCGATCGTCATACGCTCACACCGTAACCCAAACCGGGCAAAAAACACAAGAACATTGCCCTCCAAGACGTGTCCTATACCCAGAGGAGAGGTTCCTCGATGGAGGGCGAGCGTCCCGCGAGCCGCGTGGGTGCATGGGAACACGATCTGTCCGCTTGACGCCATGGGTCCTTCGGCGAGGATTTGGGGAACGCATTGCCGCTTGATCCTGCGGCGGGGCTGCGGTATCTTTCAGCCGCTTACTCGCCTGGCGAGGGGTGTCGAGGTGCGGCGGACTTGGGGTTCGTCCCGGCGCTCGCGGGGCGACGTGTGAACACGCCGGATCGAGGAATGGGCGAGATGCGGATCCTTTCGGGAATACAGCCGTCCGGGCGGTTGCACCTGGGCAACTACTTCGGGATGATGAAACCAGCCATCGAGCTGCAGGACGCCGGGCAGGCCTTCCTCTTCATCGCCAACTACCACGCGCTGACCACGGTGACCGATCCCGCGCAGCTCCGCGACGCGACGCGGGACGTGGCGCTGGACTTTCTGGCCTGTGGTATCGATCCCGCGCGCACGATCTTCTTCCGGCAGAGCGACGTGCCGGAGGTGACGGAACTGACGTGGCTGCTCTCGACCGTCACGCCCATGGGGCTGCTGGAGCGCTGCCATTCCTACAAGGACAAGATCGCGCGGGGCATCGCCCCCAGCCATGCCCTCTTCGCGTATCCCGTGCTGATGGCCGCGGACATCCTGGCTTACCAGTCGAACCTCGTCCCCGTGGGCCGCGACCAGAAGCAGCACGTCGAGGTCACGCGCGACATCGCGCTGAAGTTCAACGCCGCGTTCGGCGAGGTCTTCGCCATTCCCGAGCCGCGCATCCGCGAGGACGTGGCCGTGGTGCCCGGCGTGGACGGACAAAAGATGTCCAAGTCCTACAATAACCACATCGAGCTGTTCGGGGACGAGAAGGAAACGCGCGCGCGCATCATGCGCATCGTGACCGACAGCACGCCGCTCGAAGACCCCAAGGACCCGGACACCTGCAACGTGTTCGCCTTGTACCGGCTGTTCGCGACGCCGGGTGAGCGGGAGGAACTGGCAGGTCGCTACCGCGCGGGCGGGTTCGGCTACGGCACGGCCAAGAAGGCACTTTTCGAGCGCATGTGGGAGACCCTCGCGCCGTTCCGCGCGCGCCGCGCCGCGCTGATGCGCGATCCAGGCTTCGTGGAAGGGGTGCTGGAGGCCGGGGGCGCGAAGGCGCGCGCCGAGGCGGACCTGACGCTCCGGAAGGCGCGGCGAGCGATGGGGCTCGATTGAGTCAGTGCCTGGGCGCGCATGCGCCCGGAAGGGATCGGCGGCGGCATGGAGCAGACGGATTACAAAGTCGAGCTGGAGGTCTTCGAGGGACCTCTGGATCTCCTTCTCTACCTCATCAAGAAGGAAGAGATCGACATCTACAACATCCCCATCGAGTCGATCACGACGCAGTACATGGGTTATCTTGGCGTCATGCGGATGCTCGACTTGAACATCGCGGGCGAATTCATCGTCATGGCCGCCACCTTGATGCTCATCAAGAGCCGCATGCTGCTGCCGGTCGAAGAACGGCCCGTCGTCGAGGAAGAGGAAGAGGAGGCCGACCCGCGTTGGGACCTGGTGCGGCAGCTCGTGGAGTACAAGAAGTTCAAGGACGCCGCGTTGCGCCTGCAGAACCTCGAGTTCGAGCAGGAGAACATCTTCGGCATCGGAACCCGGGCGCTGCAGGTCGACGAAGACACGGGTGCGGCGCTTGACGACGTCAGCCTCTTCGACCTGATCGCCGCGTTCAACGAGGTGCTCAAGCGCACGGCGGTCGAGCAGATCGGCGAAGTGTTCGGGGACCGCTTCACGGTCGCCGACAAGATCGAGTTCATCCTGACGACGCTGCGGGAAGGCAGAACGGTTCGTTTCGAGACCCTGTTCGGGTCGCGGGCGAGCCGCACCGAGGTCGTGTGCACGTTTCTGGCCCTGCTGGAGCTGATCCGGCTGCGCCAGGTGTCGGCCCATCAGGACGAGCATTTCGGGGAGATTGCGATCAGCGCGGTCCTGGAGACCGTGGAGGTTGAAGATGGATAATCGAGTCGTGATGCCGGAACTCAAGCAGATTCTGGGCGCCATGATCTTTGGCGCGGAGCGCCCGCTGGGCGTGGCGGAGATGAGGCGCTGCCTGGCGGAAGTGGCCGAGGAGCAGGGCGGGCCGTTCCTGGTCTTCGCGGAGGCGCGCAAGGGCGACGTGGAAGCGGCGCTGGCGGAACTCAGGGCGACGATCGCGGCCGCGAAGGTCGGGTTTCATCTCGGCGAGGTCGCGGGGGGCTACCGGTTGCAGAGCGACGTGGACTGCTCGCCGTGGTTGCGGCACCTGCTCAAGATGGGCCGGCCGCAGCGGCTTTCGCGCCCGGCGCTGGAGACCCTGGCGATCGTCGCGTACCGTCAGCCCGTTGCCAAGGCCCAGATCGAGGCCGTGCGCGGGGTGGCGGTCGACCACCTGATCAAGGCGTTGATGGAGCTGCAGCTTGTGCGCATTGTCGGGCGCAGCGATCTGCCCGGCAAACCGTTCCTCTACGGAACCACCCAGTTGTTCCTGGAGCATTTCGGGCTGAAGAACCTCGACGACCTCGGCGCCGTCGAGCCCATGCTCATGCTGCGGCGCGAGCAGGGGCCGGTGCGGCCGCGGGTGGCCAAGGGTGCGCGGCTGGGATCCGCGGCGCTGGAAGATGCGGAGGGGGATGTGGGGGCCGAGCCCGCCGCGGAGGCGTTGCCGGAGTCGTCCGCCGAACCCGCACCGACGGACGAACAGGCCGCGGACGGGGCATGGCCAATTTCTGTAACAGCACAGCCCTTGCGGCCCAATGACGAATGACGAAACACCCAAGCACGAAGGAATGACGAATGCCGAATCTCGAAAGCCAGAGTTCACGTGCCGCCGATGCGGCGCATGCTGCCGCTGGGATGGGCATGTCTGGGTGACGTCCGCGGAGGCGGATGCAATCGCCGCTCGCCTGGGGCTTGCGCCGGAGGCGTTCATCGAGCGCTACACCGAGCTGACCCGCAACCGTCGGGGTCTGTCCCTGCATTCCCAACCCGATGGCGCATGCGTTTTCCTCGAAGGTTCGGACTGCCGCATTTACCCCGTGCGCCCGGCCCAATGCCGCGAGTTTCCCGTGACGTGGTCCGTGCCGGGGTGCCCTGGCGTCACCGAGCAGTAGGCTCATGCACGCTTGCGCACGACGATGCGCTTGCGCGCCGGGGCCCGTGCCGGCAGAACGCCGACACGTCCGCCCGCGATGCGCTTGCGTGCCGGGGCGGGTTCTGGCGGCGGCGGGGCGAGATCGAGCGTGCTGGGTTCGCGGGGCGCGGTGGTCGAGGTGCGTTTCTTGAGAACGACGCCGCGCGTGCAGGAACGTTTCAGAGCCTCGCGGGCATCTTTCCATGTTTCGAATCGCGCGGCGCCGTGCTTGCGCAGCAGGCGCGAGAGTGTTTGCAGCAGTGTCTCCGGAAGGTCGTTCACACCGATGGCCGACGGGTGCGGCAACAGGTCGTGTATCTGCCGGTGCACCGCTTCCAGCGGCGGGTATTCGCCGAAGGGCATGCGTCCGGTCAACATGTGGTAGAGCGTCGCTCCCAGCCCGTACATATCCGTGCGGTGATCGATGTCCGCGCCCCCGCGCGCCTGCTCGGGGGACATATAGTACGGCGTGCCTTCGATGCAGCCGGGTTCGAGCCGTATGGAAGGCCGTTTCAGATCGACCCGCAGGCTCAGTCCGATGTAGTTGACCTTGACGCTGCCGTCCGCGTCCAGCCGGATGACCGCCGGGCTGACGTTGCGGTGAATCAACTGCGCGTGGTCCCATGCGTAGCCCAGCGCGTCCGCCACGGCGCACGCGATGCGCACGGCGCGCTCCGGCGGCAGCGGCCCCTCGCGCGTGAGCTGCTCGTAGAGTGTGCAGCCATCCACATACTCCATGATCGTGTAGGGTCGCCCGTCGGCCAGGCCGACGTCGTAGATCGTCACAATCGATGCGTGGCGCAGCGAGGCCGCGCGGCGCGCCTCCGCGACGAAACGCTCCACCTCGTCGGCATCTTCGACGAGCTCCTTGCGCATGAATTTAAGCGAGACAAAACGCTCGAGCGACGGCTGGTAGGCGCACCACAACTCCGTCACGGCGCTTTCCCCGAGCAGGCGCAACACTTCGTACCCTTTAACCTCCGGAGGCGTCATAATAGGCATAACGGTTTGCGCGCCAACGATCTTAGGAGTTCCGGTTGGGATCGGTGCTCCGAGCCGACGGGGCTGGGGCCATTTTTCGACGCCCGCGCAGGCTGGATGGGGCCGACACTCCATCCTCTTGATGGTGAGGGGTTTACGACGGACGACCACAATATCTTGTGGTGTGAAAATATTAACATACAACATATCCACTTCTCTGTTTGACAATCCTTGCTCCATTGTCTTTAACTACTCAAAGACATTGATCCAAGTCGCCGTAACCGTACGGCGGCGCGTCGCGAGACGATTTTTCCGGTGCGGCGGGTGGAAGCCGCGCGCTTTCTTGAGTATGTTTCAGGTTCATTCAGACGAGGAGAACATCCATATGTCATCCCCCGACCAGTCCAGTGCGGCTCCGTTTCATGGCTTCCGAAAGCGTTCGGGCGTGGTAGTTCCCTTCCGCGTCGAAAAGATTCAGGACGCCGTGCAGCACGCCATCGATGCCGTGGCGCGCAAGACGAACCAGGCGATGAGCTCGGAGATCGCCCCCGACATCACCCGCAAGGTCCTTGCTCAACTGAACGAGGCCGGCAGCGAGTACTACGTGTATGCCGACGAGCAGGGGCTCCGCATCCCGAACATTGAGGACGTGCAGGACCTGGTGGAGATCGTCCTGGCCGAGAGCGGCGAGACGCTGGTGGTCGCGGCGTACAAGCGCTACCGCAAGCAGCGCGACCGCGCGCGCCAGCGCATCCGGGTCCGCGGTCAGAGCGCCGGCCGCCGCGCGGACGTGACCGACCAGAGTCTGCTGCTGGTCGAATCCAGCCGCGACGTCACGCTGCCCTGGGAGCGCGACCGTATCGTCACGCACATTCTCAGCAAGACCGACCTCGGCTCCGAGATGGCCGTGGCCGTGGCCAAGGCCGTGGAGAACTGGATCATCGACAGCGAGATTCGCACGGTCAACACGACGCTCATCCGCGAGCTGGTTAACAACGAGATGATGTCCCGCGGGCTGCGAGCCCAGCTTCGCGACATGTCGGTCTACGGCGTGCCCAAGGATTTCGTCCAGCAGTTGATGTTTTCCAAGTCCACGGAGAACAGCAACATCGTCAACAACAACGCGGAGGCCGTCAATCTCGGCATCGCCGAGCTGGTGCTCAAGCAGTGGGCGCTGGACACGATCTTCTCGCCGGACGTCAAGTACGCGCACAACACGGGCGCCGTGCACTTGCACGACCTGGGCTATCCTCACCGCGTCTACTGCTCGTCGCACTCGATCGAGTACGTCAAGAAGTACGGGCTGCGGGGGCTGGTGAACCTCAACAACGAGTCGCGGCCGGCCCGCTCGGCGTCGGTGCTGACCGGCCACCTCAACACGTTCCTGGCCTCGATGCAGTCCAACTATGCGGGGGCGCTGGGCATCGCCTACATCAACATCCTCTACGCGCCGTTGCTCGAGGGCAAGTCCGATGAGGAGTTCAAGCAGGTGGCGCAGGAGCTGATCTTCAACGGCGCGCAGAACGCCTTCTCGCGCGGCGGGCAGTCGCTCTTCCTGGACTTCAACATCCACACCGGCGTGCCGCGTTACCTCCAGAGCGTGCCGGCCATCGGACCGGGCGGGCGCTACATGCTGCGGCTGCGCAACGGCTCCAAGGCCCCGCTGGAAGAGGCGCTGCGCGAGGAGCAGGACAGCAGCGGCTATCCGTTGATGGACCTGTACTGGACGGACGAGAACGGCCGCCGCTGGCTGGCGCTGCGCGAGTTGGCGGACGCCGAAAAGGGCGTTGTCTACGACCCGCGCGTGGCCGAGGACCTGCGCGCGCGCGGCCAGTCGATCGTGACCTACGGCGACTACCAGGAGGAGACGCGGCGCTTCTGCCACGCCCTGCTCGATGTTTTCGGCGAGGGCGACCGCACGGGGCGGGTTTTCGAGTTCCCCAAGTGCGATTTCCACATCAGCGACGAGACCTTCGATGATCCGCTCCAGCACGAGCTGTTCCTCGAAGCGTGCCGCCTGGCCAGCCGCAACGGCTCGACGTACTTCATCTTCGACCGCGACGAAGTCACCCTCTCGGCCTGCTGCCGACTGCGCACCACCATTGAGGACCACCGCATGCTGCGGCACCCCGAGTGCATGCGCTTCTGCGGATTTCAGAACGTGACCGTCAACATCCCCCAGGCCGCCTACCGCGCCGCGCGCAAGGACCGCAACGCCATCCTGCAGGGCTTCTTCGAGGAAATCGATGCCACCATGGAACTCGCGGCCCAGGCGCATCTGCAGAAGAAGGCGCGCATCGCGGAGATGATGTCCGGCCCCGGGCACCCGCTCTGGCAGATCGGCAAGCCGTCCTGCGACGGCAAGCCCTATGTCGATCTCGACGCCTGCACCTATATCATCGGTCTGATCGGGTTGAACGACACCGTGAAGTTCCTGATCGGACAGGAGTTGCACGAGAGCCGCGAGGCGCGCCGCCCGGGCCTGCGCATCGTCGCGCACATGTACCTGCAGACGCGCAAACTCTCCAAGAAGCACGGCATTAAGTTCACGCTGGAGGAATCCCCCGCCGAGAGCGCCGCGCGCCGCCTGGCCAAGACGGACCTGGTCTACTTCAAGGACGAGGCGAAGCGTGTCGTCAAGGGGCCGGACGAGGACACCTGCTACTACACCAACTCCGTGCACCTCGCCGCGGAGGCCGACGTCTCGCTCGTGGAGCGCATCCGCGAGCAGGCCATGTTCCACAGCCTGATCGAGTCCGGCGCCATCACGCATGCCTTCGTCGGCGAGGAGCAGCCCTCGCCGGAGTCGATTGCCGCGCTGATGAAAGAGGTCTTCTTCCGCACGCAGTCGGCGCAGGTGACCGTGTCCCCGGAGTTCACGTACTGCAACCACTGCGATCACGCCATGCGCGGGCTGCAGGAAACGTGCGGCGCGTGCGGCAGC
>JAQBFL010000393.1:0-7012 GCA_032123415.1 bacterium
ATCAAAACCGCCCAACGCTCTGCCGTGATCGTTTCCATGTATTCTTCTACTGTCATCGCCAGCCCCCTTCACAGTATGGTGAACTTCGGCGCGTGTTCTCCGCAGGGGAGTTTCTCCCATACGGTGACGTGCCCGCTTGCCGTCGGTATCGCAACCTGTCGCGCCAGAAACATAACCGGGCGGCGGGTAGTCTCACGAGCGCCATGCTTGAAACACTGCGCACCGCACAGGGTACACGTCCAGCCGTCCGCCTTCCGGTGTGCGCAACCGCCGCACTCCGTACACTTTTCCGCAGGTATGACCCTGGCCCGCCCGCCCCCGGTCCAGTGGAAATGATCCGTCAGCATAGCCTCAATCCTCCACCATTACCGCCACACACCAGGCCACGACCGCCACGACCATTCCGCACACCAAAGCCGCCCAGGCCAACCGAATTAGAAAGTCCACCGTCAGTCCTCCTTTACACCGCTTCGGGATCGGGGTGTGACTCTTGCTCCACGTCGCCTTCCGGGGAAACCACCGCTTCGACGGTCAACCGGAACGCTTCCGCTTCCGGGCCGTAGGTGCCGCGATACGTGCACACACTCCGCCGGCGCTCGTCTTCCCGGTTGTCCCAGGTCACGACATAGCGGAACTCCATGGAGTCTTCCGCCTGCCGCATTGCCGCGTTTATGGCTTCGTGATACGTCATCGCCCGCCCTCCGTTGTTACTTCAACAGCCGCGAGTCTTGCACGCCCATAACGGGGAACGGCGTGGACAAATCAAACCCTTCCGCCCGCGCATACGCTATCCGCCGCCGCCGCTTTTGAGCATACCGGCTTTCCTCGCTCGGCTTGTGACCCGCCGCCCGCATCGCCTTTGTCTTTGCCTGTTTCTGCCGCATGTCCTGATTCCTCCGTGTTGTTTCGACTCTCGTCTCGGACCGGGCCGGGCCTGGAGCGTAAACCCCAGACCCGAACCGGGACGGGCCTCCTTTACGCCTCCGCGTTGTACATCTCCGCTGCCATTGTCGCCGTCGCCTCGGCAACGTGGCCGGGCGTCCGCTGCCATGCGCCCACACTGCGCGCCCACCGAAAGCCGCGTGCCTTCAGATATGCCCGCACTTCCGCGCTTGGCTTGCCCGGAAAGAACACTTGCAAGCGGTTCTCGTCTTTGTCCTCTTCGATCTTCACCCCGCCGCCCGCGTCGATGTCCACCGCTGGCCGATTGTCGCGTGCCGCCAGCTCGGAAATGCGCGCTTGCATCCGCCGGATATTGGCGGAGTTGTTTTGGAGGGCATAGGCCGGGAAACCGATACAGCCGCAGAAATCAGGCTCGAAAGCCTTTCGCGCGTTCGCTTCGGTGAATCCCATTCCTTGCAGCTCGGCAATCTTCGCGTCAGTCGCCACCCGTGCCGGTTTCTTTCTGATGATCTTGTTTGCCGCCTTCATTGCCTCTTGGAACTTCTGCGCCTTGTCGATCTTCGCTCGCAGTTTGTCCAGGGCGTCAGGGTCGCGCCCGTCTATGGCGTTGTTCGCCTCCGCCGCTGCCGCGCGCCGCTCGTAGTACTGCGCCTTGTCGTGGGCCTCGCAACCCTTCCGCATGTTGGTATCGATCTTGGCGATGTGGCGACGGTGGCGCTTCTCGCTGTGGTGCCCGATGAGGATAGGCTGCCCCATTGGGATTTGGTCCGCCAGGGCCTGCGCGTGGCCGAATCTTGCATCGGCCTCCGCTGTCGCCTTTTCAGCGTGCCCCGTGAGCCGGTCAACCAGGCGCGCCTTCCTGCCTTCCCATTCTTCGCGTGTCATGGTCAGTAGTCCTTTCGGTTCGCCTGAAACAGCAGGTTTTCCATGCTGTAGGCACTGCGCCCCGTGGCTTCCTGGATCAACCGCCGCGCTTCCGTATCCGCAAAGCGCAGCCCGTCCGCCCAGACGTGCAGCCAGCCCCAGGCCGTGCCGTTGCCGTGCGTGACCCGCACCCCGGTATAGCCGGCCCGCACCAGCGCACCCTTGACCGCCTTCGTTTCCTCGCGCCTGTCCATCATGTTCCGTGCCCTCCGTTTGTGTTGCTTGGGCCGTTCATCTGGCCCGGTTGCGACCCGAACCCGTGCCCGGATCGCAAGCGGATTAGATCAATCCCAGCTCGATAAACCACGAATTGCAGCCATGCTCACACTGCCCGTCATGCTCAACCCAGCAGCCGTCTGTGGCTTTGCAGCCGCCTTCCAAAACCCACCGCTCCAGCGTTGCCGCACTCGGCACCTTCCGCGCCTTGAGCGCACGTTTAACCTGGATTACATCTGCTACTGTCATTACCGGATCTCCCTTGCTCTGTGTGTGTTCTTCAACGCGCGCCCGTGTGAAACTCGCCACGCATTTTTGTTACTTCAGAATGCGGACCGTGTAGCCGTCGGCCTCGTATATGTCTTCCCGATGCGTGCGACACAACCAAGCCCGCTTTACAAACCGGTTCGGACGGTCAGGGTCGGTGACAACGACAAAGCGCACGTCGTCGTCTTCGTTCTCGTGTTCGCCGTCGCGGCAGTCCGCGCAGTGATGGGGTGCTGTTGTCATGATCCCTGCCCTCTTGTGCTGTGTGTGTTCTCTTCCGCGCCCGTGCGAGGATTCACCGCGTCGGGAAGTTCGCTTGCATGTAGATACCGTCTGCGGTGCCCCGGTCAACATACCGGCGAGTGTCCGCGCCAGGGACATAGCCCAACAAGCTCAGTTGTCGCGCTATGCTATCGGTTGACCCGCGCGGCCCACTGGTGCAGCCGCCTACCCAGCTCAATAGCTCGCACAGTACCGTTGCTTCATTTTCCGTCAGTGCGATAAACATTTCCGCGCCCTCCGTGTTACCGTTGCCCTCGTTTCCTGTCGTGCCCTTCGACGTGTATACCCTACTCCCGCAACTCCCGAAAGTCAAGCCGCCTTGGGACAAATGGCGCACACAGTATAACACAGTGCCCCGGATGCCCGCCAGGCCCGGCCACTGCACCCCCGCAACGCACCCACTTGGAAGGGAGGAAGGGGGAACTATGGAGGAGGGGGATAGTAGGAGGGTATGTATTCCCTCCTGATTGCATGGCGGAAGGGCGGAAGTTCGCAAGGGTGCGAATGGGCCAGGCGGGAGGGGTTCACAGTAGGTATGCCAGGGCCAGCGACCCCGGCCAAGCTCGTGCCGTGCCTGCCGCAGCTCGGAGAAATGGCCCTCCGGGGGCTGAAATGGCCCTGTTTCCCCTCTTTTTGGAGTAGTATACATACCGTATATTATGCGACATACTACAGCTAAGGGGCTGAGCGGCAAGGGGTTATGTGATTAGGGGCGAATATGGGACCGTTTCGTGTGGTTCGGGCGCGATCCGGCCCCCCGCCTCCGGGTCCGGTCCTCTCTTTACTTACCCCCTCTTCCTGCCTTCCCTGTTTTGGGTATGCGCCAACTGTGTGTACGGGAGCGTGTTACGGTTGGTTGAGTGTGGGGCCATTGAGTGTGAGTGAGTGCGTGTATGGGACCGTGTGCGTGAGCATGGGACCGCTGGTGAGTGTAGGGCGGTCATGGAGAGGGGTGGGTGGGTGTGTGTGCGGAGTGGTGTGCGTGTTTTACCGCCGGTTGTCCTGTCTTGATTTCCGTTGCTGTCGTCGGCGTGCTTTACGTGCGGTGGAGTGTCCGCGTGGTTTGGGTGTGGTAGCGGGTGCGGCTGAAGTCCACTGCATGGCGGTGTCATTGGCCCCCCATGAGTGAGCGATTGCGATAGCGGTGTCGAGTGCGGAGGGGTGGTTGTTCATTTCGGAAGCCTTTCGTGTTCACGGTGTCTTCTGATTTGGGAGCGGATTGCGTTACGTTTGGCGGTATACTCCTTGGGGTTGGCGAAGCACACGGGCCGTGTTTCTATGAGTATGCTCACGGCGACTTCCATCACTTCCAGCTCTTCGAGTGTCGGTTCGCATGGGTGTTTCATCTACTCACCCTCCATCGCCGTTTTGAGACTCAGCGCGATCCCGCCGGGCACGACCGGGACGCCGCGCCGCTCGATTGCTGACTTGACGGCGGTTGTGCCGCTGCCGCGTTGGACGCGGCCATGATTCGCAGGCAGTTCTTGCACGTCACCCTTTCGTCGCGGAACGTCAGCCACATGGTCCAGTTGTGCGGCGGGCAGAGCGTTGCATAGGTTGCCACGTCTGTGAGTATCGCCTTGTGCAGCTCCTTGACCTTCATTCCTGCCCCCTGCCATTCGTTGCCTGTACGCGGCCAGCTGTGCCTCGGTCCATCTCATGGCGCCCCTTTCGTGCCTCAACCCTCGCATCATCGACCCGCCCGACCGCGGACCACTCGGCAGCGCGACGGTCCTCGGCTGACCAGCGCAGGCGGGTTTCGTAGGGCTCTTTCATGACTCGCTATCCACGTTCGGCATGTCAAGGTGGGTGCGGAATTGAAACGATACTGTCGTATCCCTACAATCCAGGTATATCGTCCTTTCGCAATTCGGACACTCCAGCGTGTCACCGTTGTCGAGATCATAGTAGTCGTCAATCTGCCACTCGTGCCCACAGTGCGGACATTCTCCCATCGGCAGGTCATTGTGTGTTGTGTTTGGCATTTCGGTTCTCCTGATACGGGTTTCGTATGGCTCTTTCATGGTCAACTTCCTATACAGACGGCCATCAGGTGCCGCCCGATGTATTCCGTGTACGCCGGCGGTATCGCCTGGCACATCTCATCCCTGTTCATCCAGTCAATCTGCATCGCCTCTGCCGCCTCTGCCCGGTACAGCATCCTGTGTTTCCCGGTGTGCCCGCCGTGTCCGTAAACACCAACCGCCCGTCCCCGATGTCGGCACATCGGCTGCGGGACGGGAAACGATGTCTCAAACAGCCTGTGACGCCTCAGGTAGCCGCGCTCCACGCCGAGATCAAACATGCTGCCACACAGCATCACGCCGTGGTTCCCGAACAGGTCGGAGTGGTCTTGCAGCGGGGCACCTGGGACATTCTCAATCACATACGGCTTTCCGCTCGCCTTCAGCATCTCGCGTGTCGGCTCGATCAGTAGCGGCCACTCCTTGTCCGGGTGCATTGCTTTCAGTGTGCTGTAACCCTGACACGGCGGGCTTGCGTGGATCGCGTCAAACTCGTGGCCATGCGCGGCAAGATATTCCAAGGCGTCCGCCTGAATGAACACGTGCGGGTTGTGGGGCTGTGGCCGAATGTCTACACCGGTCACGTTGAACCCTGCGCGGCGGTAGCCTTCCCCGGCACCACCTGCACCGCAAAACAGATCAAGAAGGCGAACATCGGTTTTCATTCGCCCAGCTCCTCGGCTATGGCCTTGGCGATCCCGACCAGTGTAACCGGTTTCTGCCGTTTCTCTGCCATCGTCTCGCCCTCCGTCGTCTATTTGTCGCTATTCGCTTCATTCGGCTCCAGGAAGCGGATCATATCGACGTACACGCTTTCCACCCTGCCGTCGGGCCACTCAACAATCGCCACCGGGTAATTGCCGGGGCCGCCCTCATACTCCTGGTGGTCCTGTCCGAACTCATGGAACGTAGCCACGCCCATTTCTTGAGGCTTCAATTTGCCGGTCGGCAGTATCTTGTTTCTGGATACCATCACCTGTCGTTTCATCTACTCGCCCTCCGCTTCCCAGTCCTCGTCTTCGCCAGTCCGGTATGTTTGAAGCGCATCTTCTGTGGCTGCACGCGCCAAGCCGAGCAGGTCGAGGTGTGAGCCACGGTAATGCCGCAGCATCTCGCCACCCGGCAACCGCACGTAGAGCAGTGCGCTGCACTCCGGGAAGTATTCATCGAGCACGTTTGAGACATGTCCGACGGCGTGCTGTTCTTGTGCTGACAGTTCTTCGATGCTCATTGCTGGCTCTCCCTGCTGGCGATCTTTCCCGCTTCGTAGCCCTTGTCGTAGGCCGACTTCACGCACTTGGTGCACGCCGTGACATAGAAGAAGGGCGTGTCCTTGCCGCAAGAACTTCCTAGCGTCTGGTAGCCTTCAAGTTTGTCTCCACACCATGCGCAGAAGGTGAGATATTCAATGTGTAGCGTGGGCATGTCCCCTACTTCCTCTTGTGCCCCTGTTTGGCGGCGTTCATGTCCTCGATTGTGGGCATGGCTTCGGGCGGGATGGGGCCGGGATCATGCTGGCGTGTTCCGCTGGTGAACTTGCGTTTGAAGCCGATGCAGTGGTCGGCGGCGGCGCGTTTTGGGGGTGGCGCGTGGTACTTGTTGGCCTGCGCGGCTGAGTGTGCGGCGCGTGGCGGCTGGCTCTTGCGGTGCGTCATGGTGTGTCCTTCCCGATGGTGCGCATGAGTTCCTTGGTCTGTTCAAGGGAAAGGTAATCGCCGTCGATTGCCTTGCGGCCCGGCCCTGGGAGGAATACCCAACATATCCTCATGTCCGGCTCCACGATGAACTGCCAATTATCATCGCCGTCATATATTGTCACTTCGACGGCACCATCTGTGCTGGGGAACGCATCTCGTTCGTGAAGGCCAAGTTCTTCCGCGAAAGCGTCTATTGTCTTGGCAAGCTCCAGAACAGGGACCGGGATCGCAATTCCCTCTCCGTAAAACCAGCCGGGGCCAAGTTCCGCAAACTTGGTGAGTCTTTTCGTGCTCCGGTTCATGGTGTGTCCTCTGGGTCAACGGTGAACGACAACGGGGGCCGGTGGATCTCTTCCAGCAGCGTGCGTTCCATCGAGTCGAGTTCTTCGCAGAGTGCGTCCACGATGGCTTCGGTGATTCCGGCGCGTTGGTTCTTGTAGGTATCCTGCGCCAGTTCCAGGATGCGTTCTTTCACTGCGTCGGCTCGTGACTTCATTCCGATTCTCCTTCGTCGTCGTAAATCCCTTTGTCGTCCAGCGATTGCCCTGTTTCCGTGACCGTGGGCACGTCCACCCAGCGCAAGTTGCCGTCGTCGTTCACCCACGCTTGTTGGAGCACATTCCTCGTAACCATTCGTTCAAAATGGGGAACCCCTGTGGGGATGGTGTGAAGTTCCCTGCTATACCGTAGCCCCGACGT
>JAQBFL010000394.1:0-3659 GCA_032123415.1 bacterium
ACGTTCGCCCTCCAAGACGTGTCCTATACCCAGTGGAGAGGTTCCTCGATGGAGGTCGAGCGTCCCGCGAGCCGCGTCGGTGAATGGGAACATGATCTACCTTCGCTTGGGCTGAGACATTCCGCGATGCGGCCGACCTGACCCCGTTACCATAACCGCCGCCGCCCGCTGGCTTGGGCGCGACCACATGCCGGCGGGCGGGTTGATTCCGTCGTTCGTGCAGGACAACACATGGCGCGACATGCCTGGCGTCCTGATCAGGCGAGAAAGGGTCGTCCGTCGCAATTGACTCCGGGCGCGTCAGGCGCTAACCTGCTGGCGCATGAGAGACTTTCTGGCTTCCATATCGGCAACGCCCAAGGTGTTCGACGGCGCCATGGGCACCATGATCTACGCCAAGGGGGTGTTCCTCAACGCGTGTTACGACGAGCTGTGCCTCAGCCGGCCCGAGCTGATCCTTGGCATTCACCGCGACTATGTCGAGGCCGGCGCCGAGGTGATCGAGACGAACTCCTTCGCCGCCAATCGCATCAAACTCCAGTCGCATGGTCTCGCCGACAAGGCGGCGGCCATCAACCGGCAGGCCGCCGTGCTGGCGCGTCGGGCCGCGGGAGAAGATCTCTTCGTGGCCGGCTCGGTCGGCCCCTGCCTGGCCTCCACGCAACTGTGGCAGCCCGAGGCCGCCGCCACGCTGCGCGAGGCCTTCGACGAACAGATCCGCGCGCTGGCGGAGGGTGGCGCGGACCTGATCTGCCTGGAAACGTTCGCGCATCTGGACGAGCTGCTCCTGGCGGCCGGGGTCGCGGCTGAAACGGGCCTTCCGGTCTTCGCCTCGTTCACGCTGGGAGAGCGCGGCGAGACCGCGGTCGGCACGCCACTGGAAACCATGGTCGCGGCCCTCGCGGGGGCCGCCCAGGTCCACGGCATCGGCATCAACTGCGGCGTGGGCCCCGCCCATGCCTACGAGTTTGCCGAGCGCGCGCTGGCGTTGACCTCGAAACCCCTGCTGGTCATGCCCAACGCCGGCATGCCCCGCTCGGTCGAGGGGCGCATGATTTACCTCACCAACCCCGAGTATTTCACGGAGTACGCCAAGAAGCTGATCGAACTGGGCGTGCGCGCCGTCGGCGGCTGTTGCGGCACGACGCCGGAGCACATCCGCCAGACCGCCCGGGCCGTCAAGACGCTCAGCCGCGTCAAGCGGCACGTCGCCATCCGCGCCTTCAAGCCCGAAGAAGCCACGGTCGCCGTCGTGCCGCCCAAGACCAAATCGCGTTTCGCCTGCCGCATGCTGTCCGGGCACAAGGTCGCGTCGGTGGAATTGCTGCCGCCCAAGACCTTCGACCTGTCGGGGCTGCTGGCCAAGGCGCGGCAGTGCCACCTGCACGGCGTGGACGCCATCAACATCCCCGACGGTCCGCGGGCCAGCGCGCGCGTTTCGCCCATGATCGCCGCGCTCGCGATCCAGCGTGAGGTCGGCATCGAGACCATCCTGCACTACTGCTGCCGCGACCGCAACCTGATCGGCATGCAGTCCGACCTGCTGGGCGGCTATGCCGCCGGCCTGCGCAATTTCCTCATCATCACCGGCGACCCCCCGAAGCTCGGGGACTACCCGGACGCCACCGGGGTCTTCGATGTCGACGCCATCGGCTTGACGCGCGTCGTCCACAACCTCAACCACGGACGCGACGTCGGCGGCAGCCCGATGGACCCGCCCACCGGAATCTTCACGGGCGTGGGCGCGAACCCCTGCGCGGTGGCGCCGGGCTACGAGCTGGACCGGTTCCGTCAGAAGATCGAAGCCGGCGCCGAATTCGCCATCACACAGCCCGTGTTCGATGCCGACGCGTTGTTCCGGTTCCTCGATCGCGTCGAGCAGGCAGGCCCCGGCATACCGACGCTCGCGGGCGTCTGGCCGCTGACGAGTTTCAAGAACGCCGAGTTCATGCGCAATGAAGTCCCGGGCGTGGAAGTGCCCGACTCCGTCATGGCGCGCATGGCCGCCTGCCGGACGCGCGAGGACGGCATGGCCGAGGGCGTCCGCATCGCGCGCGAGATGTGCGAACGCGTACGCGACCGCGTGGCGGGGTTCCAGGTCAGCGCGCCGTTCGGCCGCGTGGACGTGGCATTGCAGGTTCTCGGCATAACGGAGTAGCACCGCGTGTTCGATCTCGACGCATATCTGAAGGCCCGGCGCGAGACGGTCCACCGCTTTCTGGACGGCGTGCTGCCGCGACCCGACGAGCGCCCGCGTGCCCTGCACGAGGCCATGCGCTATGCCGTCCTCTCCGGCGGCAAGCGCCTGCGCCCCATCCTCTGCTTCGCCGCGGCCGAGGCGATCGGTTCGCCCTGCCCGCGGGCCGTCCACCCCGCCGCGGCCCTGGAGCTGTTCCACGCCTACACCCTGGTGCATGACGACCTGCCGGCCATGGACAACGACGACTTGCGCCGCGGGCAGCCGACCTGTCACAGGGTCTTCGGCGAAGCCTATGCCATTCTGGCGGGCGACGCGCTACTGACGCTGGCCTTCCAGGTGCTGGCCGAGATGCCCGACGAACCGGCCGGCGCCCCGGCCCGTCTGGTCGGCGAGCTCTCCCGCGCCGGCGGCAGCCGCGGGGTCGCGGGCGGACAGGTCGAGGACCTGGCCCATGCGGACAACGCCCTGGACGCCACAACCATCGAGTTCATCCACGCCCACAAGACCGCCGACCTGTTCGCGGCGGCCGCGCGCATGGGCGCCATCGCGGCCGGCGGCGCGGCGGAACAGATCCTGGCCCTCGGCGCGTACGGCCATGCCCTCGGCATGGCATTCCAGATCGTGGACGATCTCATGGACGCCGGGATCGCCGCACCCCGGGAAGCGTCCTGCGTCGCGGTCTATGGCGAGGCCGGCGCGCGGCGGCGCGCCGCCGAGTTTACCGGGAGTGCCCGCAACGCGCTCCGGGGCTTCGGCGACGCCGGGGCGCCCCTTGACCTCATCGCCACGCGGCTCCTCGACCGCAGGCAGTAGGGTGCGAATGCGGATTGACACCGGAGCCCGTCACGGGCATAGTTGCGCGGCAATCGTTTCTGGACTTCACGGAGATTAGAGGCATGATCAAAGCCAAGGTTGTTGGCGCCTGCGGCTACGGGGGTGTCGGCATTTCGGAGTTGCTCTTCAAGCACCCCAATGCCGCGACGCCCCTGCTCGTCGATATCGAAAACGTCGGACAGCCGCTCTCGCGGCTCTACCCCCACCTCGCGGGGTTCGTCGACACAGTTGTCGTGTCACCGGACGACCCGGCCGCCAGGCAACCGGTGGACGTGGTCTTCATGGCCACACCCGACCGCGTGGGGATGAAGCTGGCGCCGGCCGAACTGGCCGCGGGCGCCAAGGTCATCGACTATAGCGGCGACTTCCGCTTCAACGACGCCGCGGCCTATGCGGACTACGCCAGGCGCATCGGACTCGATCCGGTCCACGCATCGCCCCAGTTGCTGCCCGAGAGCGTCTACGGCATACCCGAGCTGCACCGCAAGCGCATCGGACCCGCGACCCGCCTCGTCGGCAATCCGGGCTGCTTCGCGGTGAGCTGCATCCTCGGTCTCGCCCCCGCCGTGGCACGCGGTCTCGTGCGGCCGGATAGCATCATCTGCGACTGCAAGACGGGCGTCTC
>JAQBFL010000395.1:0-3342 GCA_032123415.1 bacterium
GTCAGATACAGGTGGCCGGACGCCGGACGCCGCACGTTGGAGAGCTCGCCCTCGACCCAAACGTGCCCGATCTGCCGTTCGAGAATCGAGCGGATCAACCGCGTCAGCTCGGCCACCGAGTAGACCTTGCTCCTGGCTCCGGTTTCCATGGCGTCCATTCCCGCTAGCCGACCGCTTCCCGCACACGCCGGATGCGGCGCGACTTGCCGGTCGCCTCCTCGACTTCGATAACCGCGCCCTCGAGGGACACGCCTTCGGTCGCCACCGTGAACTTGGCCGGCATGCCGGTCAGGAACGATTGGGTGACGCTGGCGAGGTCGCGCCCGATCGCGGAATCCTTCGGCCCCGTCATGCCCAGGTCGGTGATATAGGCCGTGCCGCCCGGCAGAACGGCTTCGTCGCTGGTCTGCACATGCGTATGCGTGCCGACGACGGCGCTGACGCGCCCGTCGAGGTAGCGGCCCATGACGATCTTCTCCGAGGTGGCTTCGGCATGCATGTCCACGAGGATCACACGGCTCAGCCCGCCCTGCTTCAGCAGCGCGTCCGCCGCGCGGAACGGGCAGTCGTAGGGATGCATGAAGACGCGGCCCACGAGCGCGATCAACGTGATGTCGCCCGCGGAGGTCGCGACGGTCGTCATGCCGCGGCCGGGGCAACCCGGCGCGAAATTGGCCGGGCGGACGATGCGCGGCTCGCGATCGAGCGTGGCGTAGATCTCGCGCTGGTCCCAGGCGTGATCGCCCAACGTCAGCGCATCGGCCCCCGCCGCGAACAGTTCGTTGGCTATCGCTTCGGTGATGCCCTTGCCGCCGGCCGCATTCTCGGCGTTGGCAATCACGACGTCGGCCTGCCCGGCCTGCTTCATGCGTGTCACCACCCACGCAAAAGCCCTCCGGCCCGGCGAACCCACAATATCGCCCACGAAAAGCACTTTCATGAAACATCCTTCGCCGCGGACGCCACGGCCGGGTGCAGGTAAATCGGCAGCGGCACGCCGATAAGGCCGCCGGCCTCAAGGCGCCTGGCCGCGAGGCGCCCGATGTCCACCGCGCCGGGCATCACCGCGCGCCGCACAAGCTCGCACCCCGTCGCCTCAAGGGGTGCCAGCACCGCCTCCAGCCGCCCCCAGTCGGGGGAGGCAACCAGCCGCCCCCGGCCGCCGGCGCACGCCGGCAGGGCGTCGAAATCCACCAGCCGTATCTCGCCGCGTTCGACCGGCACACCGTCGCACACGGTGTAGGCGGCTATCCACAACATGCGGCGCCGGGCGTCCCCGACCACGATGACTTCGCCAACGTCCCGGCGCTCGCCACCCAGCGACAGGGCAATGGCCTCGGGACTCGGGACGCCCACGACGGGGCGCCGGCCCGGCAAGGCCATCGCGCGCACCGCGGACACCGCGGCGCGGACGCCGGAGAACGATCCGGGCCCCAGCCCCACGGCGAACACATCGAGCGCGGCGGCATCCACGCCGGCCGCCCGCAATAGCTGCGGCAGGGAGACGAACAACTGCTGGCTGCGCAGCCCGGCCACCTCCCATTGCTCGTGCGCCAGCAGGCTGTCCCCCTCGATCAGAGCCGCACTCTGCAGCGCCGTCGACTGTTCCACCGCCAGAATCTTCATGGGGCGACAGCTTACGAATTTCCAGTCGCGAAAGAAAGGGCCAATTCCCGGCGCCCATCGGTTCGCACCATGGCCTCCTTCCGATTTCGCAACGCCTACGCAAGCACCGCTTCGAGGTGAGACTCCCCGATGCCGAACCGGGCCTTGGCTTCGCGCAGTTTCTCCAGCGCCGCGGCCGCCCTGGCGGAGGAGGCCCCGCGGCGCTTCTTTCCCACGATCATCACGTTCTTCGCCGTATGCGCGTCGGAAATGAACTCGAAAACCTTCGTCGTGTAGCCGCGAGACTCAAGGACCAAGGCCCGGAGGCCGTCCGTCACCATCGCGGCCTGCCGCTCCAGGAAGACGCCGTGTTTGAGCAGGAAGTCGTCGCGGTTGCGCGGCCCGGCCTTTTCCATTTCACGGCGAATCTGCTTGTGGCAGCACGGGGCCACGACGATCAGTGCCGCGCCGGCTGCGATACCCTTGGCAAGGGCGTCGTCGGTGGCCGTGTCGCAGGCATGGAGCGCAATCAGGATGTCCACGCCGGACGCATCGTAGTCCCCGATCGTCCCCTGCACGAAGCGCAGGCCGCCGAAGCCGGTCTCGGCGGCGATCCGGTTGCACAGCGTCACGAGCTCCGCGCGCTGCTCCACCCCCGTGACGTGCGGCGCCATGTGGCGAACGGTCGTCAGGTAGTCATACAGCGCAAAGGTCAGATACCCTTTGCCCGATCCCATGTCGACGACCTTCAGCATATTCTCCGAGATCATCGGCGCAAGCAGCTCGACATAGCGGTTGATCTGGCGGTACTTGCTCTGGGCCGACTTCAGCACCGACCCGCCCGCATCCGTGATTCCCAGGGCATGCAAGTACGGCCTGTCCGCGCCGGGGATGAGGCGCGCTTTTTGCCGGTCATGCGCGAGCGGCGCCGCGGCCGGCTGCGTGGCTGCCACCCTGCGCAACGCGGTTCGGCCGTCCGCGAACCGCTCATAGGTCAGATCGAAGCCGGTCGTGAACAAGACCCCGGTTCTGAACCCGTCCTCGAATGCGCGCTCGACACGCCGGATCCCATCCTCGGTGTCCGCGTTCTTCGCCTCGTCGCGCGTCTTGTAGCGATACGTGAAGCTGACCTGCTCGCGGTTCCCGATGAGCGCCTTGCGCGCCAGAATCCTCCTGAGGCCCTGCTCGTTGCCGCCGTAATGCCCGATGGCCAGTTTGACGAAACTGCGGTCGGCCAGGCTTTCGCGAAGGGCGCCCAGCCATTCGAGCCGGGCCTCATCCTCTTTCGGTTCTTGCGGGCCGGCGCCTCGACGATGCACGTTGTCGGACATGCATCCATGCTGCAACATCCCCTCGCGCACCGCAAGCAGGATCGAACGGTCCGGAACGCTTCATGGGCCTGCTCGTATTCGGGCGTGGATCGCCGCCATGCGAATGGCCGATGCGTGTTGACACCGAACCCTCGAAGCCGTTGAATGTCCGCATGACTCCGCCGTATCGTTTTCTCTTTGGTCCGGTTCCTTCGCGCCGCCTCGGCCGTTCGCTGGGCATCGATCTGGTTCCGTTCAAGACGTGTTCGCTGGACTGTGTGTTCTGCGAGGTCGGTCGCACGACATGCCTGACCGCCGAGCGGCGCGAGTATGTTCCCACCGGCGAGGTGCTGCGCGAAATCGAGGCTTGGCTGCACGCCGGCGGCCAGGCGGACTTCATCACACTGGCCGGCTCGGGCGAGCCGAC
>JAQBFL010000396.1:0-2855 GCA_032123415.1 bacterium
GTGCGGATTCGGGCGTTCATGACGCTTCGTACAGCGGCCCGCGGCGGCGGATCAGCGCGGCTTCGCGCATGAAATCCGTGTTGACCAGGACGCGGTTAGCCCGCGCATGGCGCGAGCCGGCGCGCGTCACCGTGCTCATGCAATCGATCGGCCAGCGGCCATACCAGTTGGCGGCCTCCTGGGCGATACAGCAAAGCCCGGCGTCCACCGCCAGGGATGCGAAGTGCTCCATCGAAACGCCGCGCCCGCGCCAGAAGGTGTTCTGGACCAGCCCGCAGCGCGCGGCCAGCTCGTAGGCCCAGCCCAGCGCCCGGCGCGCCGCGCCGGGGCCCTCGGCCGGCCCGCCCCTCGGCGCGGCCGCGATCCAGTCCGTTCCGTCGCGCGGCGAGAAACGGTCCTTGAGCTTCAGGACCAGCCGCGCGGCCCGCACGCCGCCGAGGTTCGAGTGGTGGAGGAACGCGGCCCCGTCGGGCTTGAGCACGCGCGCCAGGTGGACCAGGTACGAGCGGATCACATCCTCCTCCACATGCACCAGCGAATCGAAGCTGAACGCGAAATCGACGCTGGCGGCGTCGATCATCTCCAGCGATAGGCCGTCGTTGACGAAGTAGCGGATGCGCGTGTCGCCGTCGAAACGCTTCCGGCAGAACTCGATGCAGGATGCGGACAGGTCCACGGCCGACAGTTGGCGGGCATGTTCGCGCAGGAAATGAGTCCACCTCCCGTGGCCGGGGGCGATTTCGAGAATGCTGTCGGCGGGAAGGAATCGCCGGATGCGCGGCAGGATCGATCCGTACCACTGCGCCGTGGCCCCGCCCCAGGCGGATGACCATTCGTCGCCTTCCTGTTCCCACCCATACAGGCGATCCCACGCCTTGAGATTGGCGTCGACACTAGGCATGGCGCGGGAACCTCCTCAAAGCGGAAAGCAGAAAGCAGAAAGCAGAAACGCGAGATACTCGATTCATCATGTCTTCACTTTCTCTTACGCCGGCCGGCCGGCGCGGCGGGCCAGCCGGCGGGCCAGGCGGATGGCCAGCAGGCGCGGCAGCCAGGCCGCGAGGGTTGGCCATGGACCCATCGGTCTGCAGTTACTGCGGTCATAGGCGGCCGGATGAACGACGGAGAGCATCTCCCGCCGCGTGACCGCCGCGTCGGCGGCCAGCGCGGGATAGTCCGGGAGTCGCGAGCGGTCTACGTAGATTAGAATGTTCTGGCGATACCAGGCGGCGACCGGCGCGGATTGCCAGATGCGGGGGCGGATGGCGTCAGCCACGGCATAGCCGCATGTCTCGAAGAGCGTGGCCCAGTAGTCCGGCCACCGCTCGTTGCGGTGGCCAGTGCCGTCCTGCATGGGGATGGCGGCGGAGAACATGACGACGGGCGCCAGGCTCGTCAGAAAGCGAACGAAGTCCGGGGCGCGCTCGGGCGCGAGGTGTTCGGCGACCTCGAGTGACACGGCCAGGTCGAAATGCCCCAGGGCAGGGTCGGGGCGAGCCTGCGACAGGTCCATGGGGCGGAAATGCGACCGGTCCACGCGAAAGGCGGCCCGGTTCACGTACTCGCCGTCCAGTCCGAGCAACTCGCTCGCCCCGTGGCGCTCGAACACCGAGAGCCAGGTGCCGTCGCCGCAGCCGACGTCCACCACGCGCCGGGCGCGCGTAAGTTCCAGCGCGATCGGCACGATGACCGAGGCCGACGCCGCAACCTCTTCATGGAAGCTCTTGTAGAAACGACTGGAATAACCGAAAAACATGGCCGACACCCGTTGGCGCACCTACCTCCGACATCGCGTGCGCTTGATCGAAACCGCCGCAACTCTAGCACCGGGCGCGACGTTGCGCAAATCGAACCTGCGGCGCGCCAGCGATTCGCATTATGGCCGGCCACCGGGCCTTGAAGACCGGCTGAAGCCGGTACACCAACGCGGATGTGGCCATTTTCGGGCCGTTGGTGTCCCGCCTTCAGGCGGTCTATGGCCATAATGCGAATTCACTGGCGCCACGACGGTCGAGCTTTCCTTTTGCGCCGTTCGTCGGTACAGTGACCGTTGTATGCGCATTCTCCGGATCGTCGTGTCCATACTCGCCTGCTTCATCGCGCTGGTCTGGCTGTTCCGCCTGCCGGCGCGCGAGTCGGTTCCCGCGACCGCGCCATCGCCTCCGCCTCCCGTGGAGCAGGTTCAGGCGGCCGCGGAATCTTTCCAGTACCGCCGCGGCGTTCACGGCGGCGAACTGCGGCTCAACCTCGGGGACGATCCACAGACGTTCAACATGGTCCTGTCGACCGATGCCGTCACCTCCACGCTCCTCGGCTGGCTCTACGAGGGACTCCTGACCCGCAACCGGGTGACCTACGAGCTCGAGCCGCGCCTGGCGGCCGCCATGCCCGAACCGGTCGACGAGGCCGGTCTGGTCTGGGAGGTGACGCTGCGCGACGACGTGACCTGGTTCGACGGCGAACCCCTTACGGCCGACGATGTCGTGTTTACCATGAACCGCATCGTCTATAACAACGACATCCCGACCAGCTCGCGCTTCGCCTGGCAGCTCGAAGACACCGATCCGGCCACGGGACGCCCCGTCGTCCGCCAGGTCAAGGTCGAGCGCGTCGACCGCTTCCGCGTGCGTTACACCCTTCCCTTCCGCTGGGCCTATTTCTTCGATACGCTCGGCCAGGAAATCTACCCTCGGCACGTCCTGGAGCCCTCCGTCATCGACGGCCGCTTCAGCAGCATGTGGGACAAGTCGGTCGATCCGCGCGAGGTCATCGGCTGCGGCATGTTCATGCTCGAATCCTACCGCGACGGGGAGCGCGTCGTGCTGAAGCGCAATCCGAACTACTTCCGCTTCAAC
>JAQBFL010000397.1:0-2739 GCA_032123415.1 bacterium
CCGGGCGGACCAGGGGGCGACCATGGCAGTCACCGCCTACTGGGGCGACATGCCAGGGCGCCGGAGCGACTTCACCGGGGGCACAGCAAAGCAGCTCCTCTTCGCGCTCGGTCACGCCACTGAGGACACAGTGGTGTTTTCGATGAACCAGGCCCACTACATTGAAGATCCCGCGCCCCCCATGGAGTATCAGCGGATGCTGGGCCAAAAGCTCACGTTTGAGGCCGCCTCTGGTACGGCAACTGACCTGAGCACGTCAGCCAATAAGCTGCAGGATGCACCGGCCGTGATTCACCTGTTGTAGGAGCCCCCTATGAATTTCAAGCGAGTTACCGCGGTGATCATGGAAGAGGTGCGGCGCATCACCACAGAGGCCGCGGTTACGCTGGCAACGTGCGCCACGGGCGATGATGAAGCCGCCGCCCGCCTGCGCGAGATCGCGGAAGGCGATCACCCCGCCACCGCCGCCACGGCCCGCATGGCTCTCGACATCCTCGCGGCAGCCGGCGCAGAGCCGGGCTTCGATCCGGATGCTGTGACGCCAGATCCAAAGGGGGACTAATGGCACTCGGACGTAGAATTCTGGACCGCCGCCGGGTGGCGATTGCCTTTTTGCAGGAGGGCACATCCGAGGCGCTCCTTGTCGATCCTGCAGTGGACCTCGACAAGAGCGACCTTGCCGCTTACCGCGAGTCCCTGTGGGACCCCGGCAAGCTCACGATCCGCAACGGGGAGCTACCAACGTGGTTCACCATCAAGCCGCTGTCCCGCCGGCAGGTGCGCTACGCATCTACCCTGCGCCATGAGACCGCCGAGTGGGCGGACTTCGTTGTCCGCGCCGGCCTGTGCCTTGTGGAAAACTACCAACTCCAGAAGGACACCGGCGAGCGGGTGCAGATGCCCACTGTCACCGTGGCCAAAGAGGGCGAACTCGGTGACCTGATCACGGCCAAGTGGATGGATGAGGTACATTTCCAGTCAGACATCATGACCAGCCTGGCGATCATGATCTGGTCCATCAGCGAGGTCCACCTCCCTTTATCCAAGCCCTCCGCGCCGCCATCTGGGGATCTGCAGTAGTCAAGTCCTCGGTGGACGGCAAGGCCCGCTATGTGACGCGGGCGATTCCATGGCCCCACGGCTGTGAGACGTGCCCACCCGGCAGGCGCCGGGCCTTCGGGTGCGGCTGTTCATCAGGTGTCCCCTGGAGCCCACAGGCGGCCCCTGACGGCTTCCACGGCCAGGCCGCCCAGAGATATCAGAAGGGGGACGCGGGCGGCGCTACGGAGCCTCCGTGGGATAGGACGTGCCCCCAGTGGTTCTACACGAGCCCGTTCGTCCAGTCGGTCATGGGGGAGCTTGAGGACTACCGCGGTGGCAGGTGGGGGCACATAGACGACATGCCCGCCGATCTGATAGAATATCTCAGGATTGCCCACGCCGAGATGAGGGCGTGGGAGAACTACCAGCAAGGCGCATGATGGCCAGCTACAGACAGAAGACGACCGGCACCGAGAACCTGATGGGACACCGCGCGACCCGTCCACTTGTCATCGCATCAACCGTCACAGCCAAGGCGTCCACAGGAACTCTGATCCGCAAGCGGGGGCCCGACGAGACCGAGAGGCGCAGTGCTGGCGACAACGTCACGATCCTTAGATACCACGCCAAACACGGACGCAACGTGGTGTTTTTGGATGCCAAGAACGAAGCACGTGGGATCGAAGAGTGGCGCCGCGCATGCAGTGCTGTTGTTGAAGGGCAAGATCACGGGTTGATGCGCCACGCCGCAGCGGTCGCGCAGATCCAGGTCGAGGCTATCCGCGAGCACGTCCAGGAGGGGCGCCGCGCCCGCGGCAGGGTGAAGCCGAACAAGCGGGGGACAGAAAAGCGCAAGGAGCGGGAGACCGGCAAAAAGGGGCTGCCGGTGCTGTACCGCACTGGCCAATTGATGGACTCGCTCACAACGAGCGTCCGAAAGCTCAAGGGGTAGCCATGCTAGGTTCAGACACCAAGCCTGTCATCACGCAGTGGATCATGGATAACAGCGGCACTGTCGAGAACATCGACAAACAGGCCAAAGCTGTTCGAGCCGAGATGAAGGCCGAGCGCGACCTGGAGCTGGTGGCGAAAAAGATGGGGATGCAGATCGACAAGAACGAGAAGTTGATTGGCGGAATGTCCGGCTCAATGGGCAAGGCTACCGCCGCGGCTGGGCTTGTCGTTGCTGGCATGCAAAAGATGATCAGCGTCATGGGGGACGTGAAGAAAACGGCGCTGGACTACGAAGATTGGATTGGAAAGGACACCACCGCAATCAGGGGGATGCGGGCCGCCACCGCTGGGTTGATTTCAGACCTCGACCTGATGAAAGCCAGGACGCGGCTGCTGAACGGCGATTTCAAGCTCACTGAGGAGCAGCTCGAGGCTGTGACGAAGGCGGCCATCCATTACACGCGAGTGAACAAAACCGAGTTTTCCGAGTCGCTGAATAAGGTTACGGACATCATCGTGCGCGGTTCCAGCCGGGCCTTGAAAGGGCTCGGCATCAACGTAGACCTCCTCGGGAAGGCGACCGTCAAAACCGACGATGCTGTGAGGCTGATCACTGAACGATTCGGTGACATGAATGTTGAGGCGACGAACACCAACGAGCGGTTGGACCAGACGAAAAACGCATTCAACAACATGGTGGGCCAGATAGGCACGGCGATTCTGACCAGCGAACGATTTATGGGT
>JAQBFL010000398.1:0-2588 GCA_032123415.1 bacterium
CACAAGCGGGTTCTAAATCTCGTGCGCCATACCCGCGGAGAGGGTTCCCAGGCTCGACAGGCGGTCGGTCCTGCGCACCTGCTCCTCCATGCGTTTGACATCCGTCATGTCCCCGGCCAGGAGCAGTGCCCCGCGGGCCTCGCCGCGGTGTCCGCGCACGACGGCGCTGCTCACGCGCAAGGGTACGGCGTGCCCGTCGGGCCGCTCGATCGTGACGTCCTGGTCGGGAAAACTGCCGCGGCGCGTCATCGTCTCCGCCAGGATGCGGCGCAGCGGCGCGGGCAGATCCCGCGCATGCAGTTCGGCGCCGTCCGCGGGCGCCAACCCCGTCAGCTCCCGGGCCTTGGGGTTGATCACCGTCACGCGCCAGTCCATGTCCGTGACGATCAGCCCGCTGGCCAGAGATTCGACCACAAGGTCCGTGTACATTTTGCTGTCCTGAAGCTCCGTGTAAAGCCGGGCGTTCTCCAGCGCGACGCCCAGTTGGTTGGCAAGCAGTTGAATGGCGCGCTGTTCCAGGGCGTCATAGACGCGGCCGTTTTCGCGCTGTCCGATCACGATGATGCCCTGTAGTCCCAGCTTGGCCTGAACGCCGACGACCATGGCCTCGCCGCCCCGCGCCATCCATGCCACGCAATCCCGTTCGACCTCGCCACCCGGCGTGCGATCGAGCACGTCGCGCGCCAGCAGGTCGCTCCGCGACTCCAGGGCTCGCACCACGGGCTCTGCGCGATCGAGGACCAGGCCGCCCCCGTTCTCCGACCCCTCGGCGGGGAAATTCTGAACGAACCGCTGGTCCGCATCATCGGCCATCAGAATGCGGACGCGTTCGACCCCCAGATTCTTCTCCAGCACGGAGGCAAACTGCGCCAGCAGCACGTCCAGGCGCGTGACCATGCGCAGAATGCGGCCCGCGCGGTCGATCGCCTCCTCGATGTTGGCCACGGGCGCACGCAGGAAGACCCGCTCCGCGAACCGTTGCGCCCAACCCCGCGCCGGCACGACCGAGATCGCCACCATGAGCGTTGCGACCAGGTGCGGCGCGGGAAATTCCGGCCTGATCTCCAGCATCTCGAGCGTGCGCTCCACCACAAACCACAAGATGCCGTACACGCCAGAGAGGTAGATCGCCATGGAGGCATACGCCACGATACGGCGCAGTACATAGGAGACTCCCAGAATGCGACGCGTGGCGATGCCGTAGGCGATGGTCCCATACAGGACGACGGCGACCACAAAGGGCAGAAATCGGCCCGTTTCGAGGCTGACCTCGGCAATGCGCGACACGATCAGGAACGCCAGGGTAACAATCAGCGACAATGCCACGCCTACGGAGACAAACTGCAGTTCGAACCGCTTGATGCCATTAACGGACAGCAGGTCGCGGATAAACATCCGGATGACGTAGCCCGTCGTGGCTAGAAAGTAAGTCGGATAGAGAAAGTACAATGGGCCGTAATGAGGAACGGCAACGGTCACGGGCGCAACGGGAAGCGAGGCCGACACCATGAACCAGGGCGATGCGCAATACGCGGCCATGGTCCCCAGCGAGAGCAACCAACCGTGCGTGGCACGGTCCCTGAACCATGCTCTGATCGTGTCGGGGGGCGAGATAATGAAGACGCGCAGAACGTAAAAGGAGAACGGGATAAACGTTCCCGCCACGCACGAGGCTCTGATCCAGAAGGCCAGGGTGTCGGCATCGCTCGCAGTCGCACCCTTCATCAGGCAGAAAAGCCACGCGCATGCTATCGCGCTCATGATCGCGAATCCCTGGTTCGCGGATCTGCGGGGCGCGCTGAGGAACACGGAACCACCCAGGCCGGCCGTGGCGAGCAACGCGAGAAGAATCGATAGTTGAAACGTGTTCACGAACGTCCGACCCGGCCCACAATCAGTGAGCTGTTTCCGCCCCCCAGCCCATGCAAATTGACCAGCGCGTGGTTCACGACGGCGCGACGGGGAGAATTTGGCACATAGTCCAGATCGCACGCGGGATCCGGATACTCGTAATTCGTCGTCGGCGGGATGATCCCGCTCCGCATGCTCATGGCGCATGTCGCGATCTGATGCGGTCCGGCCGCGGACAGCGGGTTGCCGGTCGCCCCCTTGATCGATGTGACCGGAATCCTGTAAGCATGATCGCCGAAGAGGGTCTTGATGGTCTCCGTTTCAACCCGGTCTATCGTGGGGTCGCTGGGGCCGTGCGCGCAGATGTAGTCGATATCCGTGCCTCGCAGGCACGAGTTTGCCAACGCCATGGACATGGAGGTGAGCAACCCGGATGAAGACTCGGAGTCAGGCTTGTCCACCGAATCACCATGGCCGAGAATCTCAAGCAGGGGAACTGCTCCACGCGCCATGGCACTCTCCAACCGTTCCAGAACAAGAATCCCTGCTCCCTCCGCCGTAATTCCGCCCTTTCTTTCCCGGTCGAACGGCCTGCTGACCTTGCCGGGTTCGTGACCATTGGAGGACGGCACCAACCCCGCCGCACAGAAACAAGCCAAGGCCAGCGGACTGGTCGCACAGTCCGCTCCGCCCGCAAGCACCAGATCGACTTCTCCACGGCGAATGAGGTCCGACGC
>JAQBFL010000399.1:0-2672 GCA_032123415.1 bacterium
GGTACGGCGGCCGAGGTGATCGGCGTGGTCGACATCGACAAGCGCCGGATCGGTCAGGGCCGGCCGGGCAAGGTGACCCGTCTGCTCGAAAAACGTTTTCGCGAGTTTGCCGGCGGGCATGGCCTCCCGATTCGATGAACCGGGGCGAAGCGTTGCATGACCGAGTGCGGGCCGTGGGTCTTTCCGTTCTCATGAAATGCGAATTCTGCCAGAGCAATGACGCGGTCGTGCACTTCAAGCAAGTCATCGACGGCGACGCCCGAGAACTGCACCTGTGCGAAGAATGCGCCGCGAAGAAGGGCATCGACCTGCAGCCCCCGCTGGCGTTGACGGATTTTTTGTTCGGTGCCGCAGCCGAGGAATCGGACGAACGGACGGACGGCGCGACCTGCCCGGGGTGCGGGCTGACGCTGAAGGCCTTCCGCAAAGACCAGCGCCTGGGCTGTTCGCAGTGTTACGAAGCCTTTGCGGAGGAGCTGTCGACGGTCCTGCCCACCATGCACGGTTCGGACAAGCACGTCGGCAAAGCGCCCGCAGGTCAGCGGCTGTCAGCCGAGATCGATGGCGTGCGCAAGGCCATGGAGAAGGCCGTGGTGCGCGAGGATTTCGAAGAAGCGGCGCGGTTGCGCGATACGCTCAAAGACATGCAGGCCGGCCGGACAGCTCGGAAGCCCCACGAGAGGAAGGTGAAGGGGTGATTCTGGGCGAGAAGAAGAAGAAGACGCGCGGGTGGGTGACGTGCGAGTCGGGCGCCGGCATCGTATTGAGTTGCCGCGTACGTCTCGCGAGGAACCTGCGCGGGTTGCAGTTCCCGGACAAGGCGTCGCCCGACGCGCGGCGGCGCGTTTGTGCCGAGATCCGACGCGCGTGCGCGCGGACCCGCGCCCTGGGGGCCGCGGATTTCCTCGACATGGGCGAGTTGGACGCTCTTGAGAAGAGCGTGCTGAAGGAGCGGCGTTTCATCAGTAACGAGTTGGCGGCGCGGGGCGCGGGGAGCGGGTTGCTTGTCTCCGAGGATGGCCGGCTGGCCCTCATGGTGAACGAAGAGGACCACATCCGGCTGCACTCGATTGTGGCCGCGGGCGATCTGGGCGAGCCTTGGAAGCTGGTCGATGCGCTCGACTCGGAGTTGGACGCCGCGCTGAACTACGCGTTCTCGCCCCGCTGGGGATACCTGACGGCATGCCCCACCAACGTCGGCACGGGGCTGCGGGCCAGCGTCATGTTGCACCTGCCCGCGCTGGACATGCTGGACGAGGCGGAGTCCGTCGTCAGGGGGCTTACGCGCATGGGGTTGGCCGTGCGCGGCGTCTTCGGCGAAGGCACGCAGGCCAGCGGCAACATGTATCAGATTTCCAACCAGAGCACGCTGGGTCGCAAGGAGTCCGATATCATTTCGGGGCTTGTGGAGATCGTGCAGGAAGTGGCGCGGCACGAGGCCAATGCGCGGGTGCGCATTCTCGAGGGCCGCCGGACGCTGGCCCTGGACCGGATCGCGCGATCGATGGGGATCCTGACGCAGGCGCGGCAGATGAGCTCGGGCGAGATGGCCGAACTGCTTTCGACCGCGCGCCTGGGCATCGAGTTCGGGATGCTCAAGGGCATCGGAGTTGCGGCGGTGAACGACCTGTTGCTGGCGATGCAGCCTGGCCATCTGCAGAAGATGGCCGGGCACAAGCTGGGGTCGGCGGAGCGCGACGCTTTGCGCGCGGATATGGGGCGCCGCCGTTTCGCCGGCGTCGAATTGGCGGTGGATTAGGCATGAATTTCTCTAATTTCAGTCCAAGAGCCAGGCGGTCGGTCCAACTGGCGCGCAAAGAGGCGGACCGCTTCAACCATCCCTACGTGGGCACCGAGCACCTGCTGCTCGGAGTCATTGCGCTGGGGGAGGGCGTGGCGTGCAACGTGCTCGAGCGCATGAGCGTGTCTCTGGAAAGCGTGCGGCGCGAGGTCGAGAAAGCGGTCGGGCAGGGCCCCGAAACGAAGACCGTGGGCAACATTCCCTTCACGCCGCGCTGCAAGAAGGTGCTGCAACTCGCCGTGGCCGAAGCCCAGGCGATGAATCACCCCTACGTGGGCACCGAGCACCTGCTGCTCGGGCTGCTGCGCGAAGGCGAGGGCGTCGCGGCGCAGGTGCTTTCCAACCTGAACATGGATCTCGACTCGGTGGTGGTGGAGGTTAAGAAAGAACTCGACCCCGACTTCGATCCCGCCTCCGAGCCGCCGGCCTCCGCGCAACAGCAGCCGGCCGGGGCGCAGCAGCGCAAAGCGGCCAAAAGCAAGACGCCGGCGCTGGCCGCGTTCGGCCGCGATCTGACCGAACTGGCCCGGCAGGGCAAGCTCGATCCCGTCATCGGGCGCGAGAAAGAACTGCAGCGGGTGATCCAGATTCTGTGCCGCCGCAACAAGAACAACCCGGTGCTCCTGGGCGAAGCGGGCGTGGGCAAGACGGCCGTGGTGGAAGGGCTGGCCGAGGCCATCATTTCGGGCGAGGTCCCGGAAATCATGCGCGAGCGGCGCGTGGTGACGCTGGATATGGCGCTGATGATCGCGGGCACGAAGTACCGCGGGCAGTTCGAGGAGCGCATCAAGGCCGTGATGAACGAGGTACGCCGCGCGCGGAACGTCATCCTCTTCATCGACGAGATGCACACGCTGGTCGGTGCCGGCGG
>JAQBFL010000400.1:0-4036 GCA_032123415.1 bacterium
TCTTGACGTCCGCGGCATCTTCCATGGCCGCGAGGTCGGAGAGGATCCGCAACGCTTCATCCAAGACGAGGTCCGGACGCTTGCGGCCGTTCTCGGGTGCGGTGGCGTCCTCCGGATCGACCTCCTGCTGCAGGTCGCGCAGTTCCTTATCTTCTCGGGCGAGCGCGCGACGCCGCTCGATGCTAAGCGGAACGACCTGCGATTCGTTGAGGACGCGCAGGCGGTCCACGAGCTGCATGTAGGCCATGAAGCGGGGATTGTTCTCGCGGCGCTCCGCGGAGCCGTCCCGCAGGGCGTCCACCCACCGCGCCACGCCCGGCGACAGGGGGCGGAACACCGCCGGACGAATGCGGGACCACTCCATGGCGTTGGGCAGCGACTCCTCGCCGAGCTCCATGTAATCCAACGAAGAGGGAATGGAGACGTCCGGGATGACGCCGCGCTTCTGGGTCGAATCCCCCGAGATGCGGAAGAACATCGAGCATGTGGCCTTGATCGAGCCAAGCTGTTTGTCACGGCCCAGGGGCACGATGGTCTGCACCGTGCCCTTGCCGTGGGTGCACCGGTCGCCGACGACGATGGCGCGGTCATAGTCCTGCAACGCCGCGGCAACGATTTCCGAGGCGGATGCGCTGAGGCGGTTGACCAGCACCACGAGCGGGCCGGCATAGGCCACGGCCGGGTCCATGTCCGGCAGGATGCGCATCCGCCGCGGCTCTTGGACCTGCACGACCGGCCCCGCCGCGATGAACAACCCCGTCATACGGATGGCCTCCAGCAGCGATCCGCCGCCGTTGCCCCGCAGGTCGAGCAGCACCCCTTCAGCCTTCTCGGCCAGCACCCGTTCGAGATGCGCCTGCACGTCCGCCGAAACCCGCCGCCGGTCATCCTCCGAGAGAAACGGCTTTGCCTGCATCCCGGCATAGAAGGTCGGCACGCGGATCACTGCCAGCTTGCGCGTGCCGCCTTTCGCGGTTTCCACGTCCCGCAGCTCCAGCTTCGCGGCCTGTTCCTCGAGCTTGACCTCGTCGCGCACCAGGGCCACGACCTTGGTCTTGGCGCCCGACGGGTCGGAAGCCGGAATGACGAGCATCGAAACCGTGGTGCCCTTCTTGCCGCGTATCAGCCGCACCACGCGATAAAGCGGCCAGTGCAGGATGTCCTCCATCGGCTCGTCGTGTTGCCCGACCGCGACGATCTTGTCTCCCGGCCGCAGCCGGACGTCCCGGGTGTCCCGCTGGGCCGGCCCGCCGGGAATCAGGCTGACGATGCGAGCGGCCCCCTCGTCCGAGCGCAGCAGCGCGCCGATCCCCACCAGGGAGAGGTTCATCTCGATGTCGAAATCTTCGTTCGCCGAGGGCGACATGTAGGCGGAGTGCGGATCGTACGCCTGCGCGAAGGCCGTGAGGTACGTCTGGAGCACCCATTCGGCGTCGTTGTCTTTGAGGGTGCTCAGGAACTGGCGGTAGCGCTTGGCGATAAACTCCTCGGGCGTCGGAACGGGCCGTGGCGCCGCCGGCTCCCCGCCATCGCCGTTCACGTCGGCCGCATCGCCCCCACCCTCGCCTTGGCCGGGATCGGGCGCGGGCTCCTCGTCTTCTTCCTCCACAATGCCGTCGTCTTCGCCGGGAGTCTCGCCATTCTCGCGCGACACGATCTGCTGAACGTACTCGTTCTTGATCTTCAGCCGCCAGATCGCGTCCCGCTCCAGATCCGAGGCCGGCCACGGCAGCTTGCGGCGCTTCCAGCGATAGGTCTCGTCCGCATCGAGGTCGAACCCCTCCTTGAGCAACGCCTCGACGAAGGTCGCGCGGTCCTGCACGCGCTCCTTGAACAACTCGTAGACGGAGAACGCGAAATCCATGCCCCCGCCTGACAGCTCCGCGCCCAGGCCGGGCGCCCGTTCCCGCAACGCCTCGATGTCGGAGGCCAGGAAGTAAACCCGCTCGAAATCGAGCGCGCCGAGGTAGTTGGTCCAAGCCGCCGCCGAGATCGCCGGGCTGCCGGGCGGATCCGCGCTCAGGTGCTCGCCGGGAAAAGCGACGGAGAACCGCGACGCCACGTCGGCGTAGATTGGGGGAATCTCAAGCGGCGACGTGGCCGTCGCGGGACCGTCCGCCCTCAGGCAGACCGCCGCGGCGCAAACCGCCGCGAAAACGGCGGGTAATTTGCTTCGCCGGAGCAGGAAACGCATAATCTGTACCGAAGCCAGAGAAAACGAAGAACAGTTCAACCGCCGAGCAGTGGAACTGCCATCACAAACCATGGAGGACGCCCATTCGGGGTGCTTGCCCCGACCGGGCGTCCGGACATTCGACTCCGAAGCGCCGCCGCGGCGTGTCGTTTCAGACGGTGAGGATCGCATCCTTGCAGATCTTCGACACGCGGAAGCGCACCACGGACTTGGCCGGAATCTGGATCTTCTCACCCGTCGAGGGGTTGCGTCCCTCGCGGGCCTGACGGTGCACCAGAACCAGCTTGCCGATGCCCGGCACGGTGAAACCGTTCTTCGCCTCGACGTAGGACAGGTCCGCCAGCGCCTGCAGCAGGGCTGCCGTCTGCACTTTGGTCACGCCGGCTCGTTCCGCCAGATGGGCCACGATTTGGGACTTCGTCATGTCTGCCACCCCTGTTGTGTCGGTTGTCGAAACACTCCGTCTACGGCCTCACATGAGGCCGTCCAAGCGCAAACCATAGGCCGTTTCACCCCTGAAAGACAAGTACATTCTTGCCTTTTTTGCTTGCGCAGCGGGAGACTCCGGCGAGAGATGCGAGCATGAAGAGGCCCAACGGGCTGATTCTTATGACCGACCACCAGCGGGCGGACTCCGTGCCGCCCGTCAGCCGAGCGATCACACCCCATGTGGACACCTTCGCGGCGGCGGTTTAGCCTGCGAACTCGGGCGCGATGCGCTCGCGCGCCGCCCAGAGTATGCCGCGCTTGGCAATCTCCAGCGCCTCGGGGACGCTGAAATCGGCGGCCACGTGTCCGAGCGAGGAGTAGAAGATGCGAGCCTTGCCGTAGCGGCGCTTCCAGACGACGGGCATCACCGTGCCGCGGATCCAGGAGGCGCCGCCGTGGCGGCCGCTGAAGCTCGTCGTGGCGAGCACCTCGTTCCCCGGATCCGTGTGCATGTAGTACTGCTCGGACTTCATCTTGAAATCGGCAAGCCCGCGCGTGATGGGATCGTCGTGGTCGACAATGTTCACCGTATACGGAATGACGCCGCCGGGGTGGGCGACCCACTGGCCGCCGGTCATGAACTGGTATTCGGTGTTCGTGCGGAAGGAGTCGCACATGCCGCCGTGCCAGCCTGCCAGTCCGCAGCCGGCCTTGACCGCGTCGCGCAGGCCATCCCACTGTTCATTGTCGATCTGACCCATCGTCCAGACCGGCACGATGAGGCGGTAGGACGCCATGGCGTCCTTGTTCTTGTAGGCGTCCAGCGAGTCCGAGACGGTGACCTTGAAGCCCTTGGACTCCAGCCAGGGCGCGAAGATGTCGGCACATTGTTTCGGTTCGTGGCCGTTCCAGCCGCCCCATACGATCAACGCAGACTTCTCGCTCACGCAACACCCCTCGTTCGCTCTCGGTTTTTCGACGCAGGCGCAAACTATACCACCGGCGCGCGCCGATGCAACGCTCGTGTTGAGGGTTACTTCACCGCGTCCGCAATGGGGCGTCCGTGCGCGATCAGGTACTTCTCGGCCTCCTCCGACCACAGGTCGTCGTGCTTCCGCACGAGGCGGCCAAGCTCGGCCAGGAGCGGATCCGTACGGCCGAGCTCGGCGAAGTCCGCGATGGCCGTCAGCGGCATCGAGATCTGCGTGTAGATCATCTTGCGCCCGCCGGGGATGTTCGGCAGATCGAGCGTGGCCGCGGCGGCGCTGTCGAGGCCGCCGACGTGGGTGATCAGCGCGGCCGGGCGGATGCGGCCGGCCGCCATCAGCCGCAGCGCGTCGCGCATGTCGTCGGTGTTGCCACCGGACGATCCCACCACGTGATGGCCCATGTAATGCACATCGTAGAAGTTCA
>JAQBFL010000401.1:0-5024 GCA_032123415.1 bacterium
GCCAGAGCCTACCTCTCCACGAGCTTTTAGGCCAAAACCTAGGTTCGGGCCAGGTTCCCCGTTGTTCACGGGTACCGTGCCGTTTGGTTTTCGCGGCACACTCCATTATAGCGGACGCTTTCAGAAAGCACCTTCGGGCAAAGGAAGCCAGATGAGCTGGGCGCGGTAATAACCGTGTATCAGTTCATCAAAGCTAGGTTTGATGATTTTCAGCCTATAACCGAGCGCACTCAAGTATGGCAGTTGATCCTCGGCTTTGCAACAGGGACTGTTACAAGGAAGACGCAATGAAGACGCTGGAACAGACAAAGCTGGAACCACTGCAACAAAGGGACTATCAGGATCGCGTGGTCGCCAAGGCCATCGGGTTCATCGAGGCTGGCGACACGTCAGTCCTGATAGAGTCGCCAACGGGGTGTCACCGAATCGGTCAAGGTATTTTGATGTTCGACGGCTCCGTCAAGCCTGTAGAACAAGTCAAAGTCAACGACCAACTTATGGGTCCGGATGGCAAAGCCAAGGCAGTGAACGGTCTCTGTCGCGGCAGTGGACAAATGGTAGAGATTGTGCCTGTCAAGGGTTCCTGTTGGGTCGTGAACGAGGATCATGTACTGACTCTAGTTCGTACGAACTCAAGTGCTAAATACCCGCGCACGCGCCGCGATTGTTTGGACGGCGAGGTGGTGGATGTCAGTGTGCGAGAATGGCTCGATTGGTCGAAAAGCCGAAAACATCTCTACAAGTTGCTCCGCGTCGGAGTGGATCAATTTGGAAGCAAAAAGCGCCTCCCAATCTCTCCGTACCACTTGGGATTGCTATTGGGTGATGGAGGCATGAAACACACGACAGTAGATCTTACGACGTCTGAACCGGAGATAGCATTAGCCGCCAGAGAGATCGCAACGACATTCGGCCTACAACTAAGACATGAGTCCGCTGGCGGAAAATCGATCAGGTACATATTCACAGCGGGTCGCAGAGACGCTGCGAATCAGTTGAAGAGGATGTTGAAAATGTTGGGTCTGCGCCGCAATGCGTCGTCTGGCGCTGGAAGCGGTGATAAGTTTGTTCCAGAAAAGTACAAGACGGCGGTGCGTGCGGACAGGCTAGATATCTTGGCTGGTTTACTCGATGCTGACGGACATCTATCCAAGGGTAATTACGACTATGTCACGAAGTCGGCATGTCTGGCGAGGGATGTAACGTTCCTGGCTCGTAGCGTGGGCTTGGCCGCGTATTCGGCTCCATGCACCAAAAGCAGCCAGAACGGAACCGAGGGAACATACTATCGGGTATCGATTTCCGGACACACCGATCGTGTGCCATGCCGCCTGCCACGAAAACAGGCCCATCCTCGACGCCAGAAGAAAAATGTGATGCGCACTGGATTCACGGCTCGGCGTTTAGGGGTTGAGCAGTATTATGGGTTTACGCTCACTGGTGACGGGAGGTATCTGCTAGATGATTTCACGGTAACGCATAATTCTGGCAAAACCATCATGGGTCTGCGAATCTGCCAACGCCTGGAACAGAAGTACGGCTGGCGGACCAACTGGGTGGCCATGCGACGGAATCTGCTGGCGCAGGTGGCCGCGGCGAACGGCCGGTTCTTCGGCTTGGAGAAGCTGACGGTGGTCAGCATGTTCGAGAAGAACCCGCCGCCCTGCGAGATCACGATCGTGGACGAGGCGCAGCACGACGCCACGGCGTCGGCGGCGCACATACACGCCCAAAGCGGCAGCAAAATCATCATCGGGCTGTCGGCCACCCCGCAGCGCACGGACAACCTCAAGCTGTCGTTCAAGCGAATCATCCGCGACGCCGGGATACACAGGCTGATCACCGAGGGCTGGCTGTCGCCGTACGAGCACTGGTCCATCGGGAACTGGGACGTCGCCCATGTTGCCTCGGTGTACCTGAGCGACCCGGGGAAGTGGGGCAAGTCCGCCGTGTTCTTCCACCGGATCGAGCAGTGCCGCGAGTTCGCGGAAATCTTGGCCGCCGCCGGGCACCACTGCGAGGTGATAACCGCCGACACCGACCGCGAGACGCAGTTGGACGACTTCGACGCCGGGAAGTTCACAGTGGTGGCGAACGTGGGCATCCTGAACGAGGGCTTCGACTGCCCCGACCTCCGCACGGTGTTCGTCCGTGAGTCAGCGAAGCTGCCGACGATCCAAATGGCCGGGCGCGCGTTCCGCAAGAGTCCGGAGACGGGCAAGACGCACTGCAACATCGTGCAGAGCGGACACGCCAAGTGGCAGTTCACGCGGACGGCGAGGCCGACCCAGTCGCACGCCCTGCGGGACGGGCGGTGGCTGACGCTGGGGAACTCGGTGGCGATCGACAAGGTCGCGAGGGAGACCATCCAGAGCATCGCGACGATTCAGGTCACGATGCCGAAGTACCTGAGCGCGGGGGAGCAGAAGAAGCGGCACAACGCCGACAGGCGCCGCCGGAGCCGCCGCGTGACGGGACGGGGGGAATAGACATGAGCAAGCCCACAAGCCAGATGCTGCGGGAGGTTCGGGCCATACAGCGGGAGCACGGGTGGGGTTATTTCATCCTGCCCGGGCGGCGCAGCTCCCGACGGGTGACCGGCGGGCGCGACTACTGGAGGTTCGCGTACAATGTGTTGATCGGGGACGCGACCTTCGACGGCGGGATCACCAGCCAGCGCAGGCTGGCGGAGAGCTACCGCGAAGCCGTCGCCGAGGGCGGGGGCGTCGTCCGCGTGGAGGTGGTGGCCGAGCATGTATCGCAGGAGTGCGACAGCCACCTCTCGCGATCCCCGGACGTGCATTCCCACGAGGACAAACTCGGCGAAGTCTAGCGCGTATAGTCGAGGGGTATAGTCGAGGGGAGATAGTTTATGCCGACGCCAGTGACAACATTCTCGATTGTGGTCGGATCCGAGGCCTGCGACGGCAAGTGTCCCTTCTGCGTGTCGGCGATGACGGGCTACGCTGCGCTTCCGGAGTGCCGCAAGATTAACGAGGGCCGGTTCGCCAAGGCGGCCCGGTTCGCGCAGATCGGCAACACCACCACTGTCCTCATAACGGGGAAAGGCGAACCCACACTGTACCCCAACGAGGTCACGGAATATCTCCTGCTCCTGCTGCCGTGGCGATTCCCGTTCGTGGAGATACAGACGAACGCACTGCGGATAGGACGGCTCGCGGCCGGGAAAAACGCGGGGAACCTCACGGGGGACACGCTCGAGCTGTGGCACTCCTACGGGCTGAACACGATCGCTATATCCGTCGTCGGCGTGAGGCCGGAGCACAACAGGCTGGTCTACGCGGACGACTACCCGGACCTAGCCGCGACAATCGCGTTCCTGCATGGCCTCAATTTCTCCGTACGATTGTGCGTGATGATGCACAAAGGGTTTGTGGACAGTCCCGAGTCGATTGAGGAGGTGGTCGGATTCTGCAAGGCCAACGCCGTAGAGCAGCTCACCATCAGGCCGATACGCAGGCCCGCGAGGTCGGCGTCCGGCGAGCACGCCGAGTACACCCGGGTCAACGGCCTGACCAACGGGCGCGTCCGGGCCGTGCGACGGTGGCTGGACGGCCCGTGGTGGCACCTGTGGTGGCGCAGAGGGCGGGGAAAGAAGCTGCTGACGCTCCGGCACGGCGACACCGCGCTGGCGCCTGTCTACGATGTGGACGGGCAGAACCTCGCGCTGGCCGACTGCCTCACCGTGAACTCGAACTCGGACGCCATACGGACGCTGATCTTCTACTCGGACGGCACCGTCAAATTCGACTGGCAATATCAGGGCGCCAGATTGCTCTAGGAGACAAAGATGGGACTGCAAGTTTTCGTGACAGACATAAATAAGGGCTTCAGCCAGAAGGGGCCCATGTTCAGCCCGCGGGTGGACGCGCTGGTGGAACCGATGGCGGAGTTCCTGCGCGGCCTTCCGTCCGGAAGCAGGGTCGTTTTCGTCAGCGACTGCCACAAGCCCGGCGACGCGGAGTACCGAAGGTTCGGGAAGCACTGCGAACAGGGTTCCGGCGAGGAGGAAGTGCGGCCAGAGCTGATTGCCGCCTGCGAAGGGGCCGGGGTTGAGCATGTCGTCATCTACAAGTCCGAGCATGATGTCTTCGCCGGCACCGAGCAGCCTGCACCTTGGCACCCCTTCCGCCTGCCCGCAGACGCTCGCCTCGTGCAGAAGCACATCGTCAACTCCGGGAATGATGAATGGGTCGTCGTCGGCTGCGTGACGGACATTTGCGTGGACGTCAATGTTGGCTCGCTCGTGCAGCACGGCAAAACGGTGACGGTCGTTCGCAACCTCATCGACACTTACGACCTCCCGCTCGCGACCTGCCGGGAGCTGGGTCTCCCGGACGCCGCCGCGCACGACGCCGAGACGGTCAACGAGTTCTGGTTCAGCCACAGGTTCCCCGTGACATGGGGCGCCAAGGTTGTCGACGATTGGAGGGAGCTGCTGTGACTGAAGCAACCCCGGCGATGCTGTCGAACATCTGGGACGACTTGTACAAGTTCACAATGGGCCAGGCCGCCTTCCGCCTGTACGACGGGGTGGACGCGCACTACAGGTTCATCGACCGCGGCGACACCGAGTTCCCGCCCGGCTTCGCTGAGGAGTTGCGCCGCAGGGTGAACTGGTTGCCCAATGTGGCGATGACCGCGCGGGAGCGGGCGTTCATTGAGCAGATCGGATCGCCGATGCCATTCCTCCGGCCCGCCTATGTCGATTGGCTGTACGGCTACCGCTACAATCCAGGCGAGGTGGAGATTGTTCAGGACGGCGGCAAGGTCGACATCGACATCCGGGGGCCGTGGTACCGCACCATCCGCTGGGAAGTGAAGCTCATGGCGATGCTGGTGGAGTTGTACAATGAGATGAAGGGCCGCGAGCCGAGGGGGGATTGGCTGGGGCGAGCGACCGAGAAGGCCCGGAGGCTGCGGGAGGCCGGGGCGAAGTTCGCCGACTTCGGCACGCGGAGGGCGTTCGGCGGCGCCGTGCACGAGCAGGTTCTCGGGGCACT
>JAQBFL010000402.1:0-11038 GCA_032123415.1 bacterium
CAGGTGATACATCAGGAAGGAGACACACGGACTGGTGTAAAGTCCTTACCCAGAGAGGCCAGCTCGAACCGATGAAAAAGAAGGCAACCCCAAAGCCCGTCGTAGAGGGCGATTTTGAGTCGCTGGTCGTCTCGATTGTCCAGATCCACCAGCAAGCTCAGGAGTTCGCCACCAAAGCCGTCAATATCGGGCTTACCCTGCGGAACTGGTTTATCGGCCACCGCATCGTCGAGTTTGAGCAGAATGGTGCAGATCGCGCTGGCTATGGGGAGAATCTCATGACCACCCTTTCTCAACGTCTTGCGGCTCACGGATTGTCACAGGTTACACCCCGTGAACTTCGCCGTTACCGGCAGCTCTATCAGGTTTATCCCCAAATTTGGCAGTCAGTGACTGCCAAATCGCTCGAAGCTTCCGGGTTCACCGCCATGCTCCCACTGGCTCATCTCCTGCCATCCTCAATTCGGGAGTCAGTGACTGCCAAATCTGAAAATGGGGAGACAGTGTCTCCCGAATTGATTCACCGCCTCTCCTTCACGCACTTGTCCGAGCTGATCCAACTCCGCGACGACACCCATCGCCGCTTCTACGAGATCGAGTGCATCCGCGGCAACTGGTCCGTCCGCGAACTTCGCCGCCAGATCGACAGCCTCTATTACGAGCGCAGCGGCCTTTCCAGGAACAAAGCCAAACTCTCCGCCACCACTCGCGCCAAGGCCGAAACCCTCCAGCCTGCCCAGATCATCCGTGATCCCTACATCTTCGAGTTCCTCGGCCTCCGTTCCCGCGATGTCATGGGCGAGACCGACCTTGAAGACGCCCTGCTCGACCGTCTGCAGGATTTCCTGCTGGAGATGGGGCACGGCTTCTGCTTCGAGGCCCGGCAAAAGCGTCTCCTCATCGGCGACGAGCACTTCTTCGTGGACCTCGTCTTCTACCACCGCGTGCTCAAGTGCCACGTCCTCGTAGAGCTGAAGACCACCGCCTTTTCCCACGAGCACCTCGGTCAGCTCAACACCTACGTCGCCTACTACAAGAAGCACGAGATGACGCCTGGCGACCAGCCGCCCGTCGGCATCCTCCTCTGCACCCGCAAGAACCAAGCCCTCGTCGAATTCGCCCTCGGCGATCTTACCAACAAGCTCTTCGTCTCCCGCTACGCCGTGGAAATGCCGAAGAAGGCCGAGATGGAAGCCTTCCTCAAACAACTCGGGAAGGAGCTCGGCGATGCCTAGAACCACATCATCCCCGAGTCCGACTACCGGGACATGTGGGACAGCGCTGATGAAGATGAGTCCCTCACGGCACAGAGGCACGGAGGGGCGGGAGTAGAGGTGAAGAAATGACAAGGAAACCGACAGCCAAACGACCCTCCGTTGCTAAACCCGGGGCCGACGGTCTTGACCCGCTCATCGCCGAGGTGCGGGAACTCATTCGGTCCGCTCGTCGTGGCGTTGCATCCGTCGTCGATACCTTTCAAGTGCTGACCAATTTAGAGATTGGCCGCCGCATTGTGGAGCATGAGCAAAAGGGCGAGAAGAGGGCGGCCTATGGCGCCGAAGTGCTCAAAGAGCTCTCGGCGCGGTTGACGGAGGAGTTCGGGAAGGGCTTCTCCGCCGTGAACCTCTCCTACATGAAACGGTTTTATCTACTCTGGGGGGAGAGGGTTCACATTCTTCAGACACCGTCTGAACAATTGGCAAGCGGGAACATTTTTCAGACACTGCCTGAAAAATCAGGGCAGGCAGGGATTCGCCAGACATCGTCTGGCAAATTCAAAACCCCCTTCACCCTGAGCTGGTCCCACTACGTCGAACTGCTTCTGTGCAAAGAGAAGAAAGCCGCCGTGGTGGAACTCACGCTGCCCAAGGACGCCAACATCCACGCGAAGGAATACCAACTCTACCTGCCATCGAAAGAACTGCTCCAAACCAAGCTCCTCGAATGGACCCGCGAAGAAGAAGCCAAGGCATGAAGCTGAAAACGTTTTTTGAGAAGTTCGACCAGTTCGCCGATGCGCCCGATGCAGTGGCGAAAATGCGCGAGCTGGTGTTAGAACTTGCGGTTCAAGGAAGACTCACATCCGCGCTTCCGCGCGATGGCACAGTCCCTTCCGTAATCGCGTTCCGTGAAAGTGTCGCAGCCCTCGCGAACTCACTTGGTTTGCGCTCGCCAAAAGAGCCGGTCGAAGAAGCGGAACAACCCTTCGACGTTCCACCCCATTGGCGATGGATGGCACTACGCGTCGCCGCAGAGCCGTAACGTTATGAAGATGAGACGAATCTATATCCTATTCGCGATCCTCGTGCTGGCGATCTGCGCGATCCCCTTGCGCGCGAAGCTGCGCCGCCCAGTGGTCGTGGCAATCCAAGTACTACGCGGGAAGAAGACGGTGGCTGAGCGTGTTGAGCAATTCGGTGCGGTTGTTCGAGAACGACTCGCACCGGAATTCAAGCGGATTGGCGTATCATACCCACCAGAGAGAATCACCCTCGTCGGGATCAAGCAGGATAACCTGCTTGAGTTGTGGGTCTCCGATCCACCGAAGCTTCTGAAATCGTACACGATTCTCGGAGCAAGCGGGGGCCTTGGGCCGAAGTTGCAGGAAGGAGATATGCAGGTTCCGGAGGGGCTGTATCGGATTGAGTTCCTCAATCCGAACAGCCTGTATCATCTTGCGCTGCGCGTGGACTACCCGAATCAGTTCGACAGAGCGAAGGGCCAGACCGACGGACGCGAAGATCTCGGGGGTGACATCATGATCCATGGTAAGAGCAGCTCCATCGGCTGCCTCGCCATGGGCGACGCGGCAGCCGAGGAGCTCTTTGTTCTCGCGGCAGAAACCGGAATTGACAATGTGTCGGTGATCCTGACACCGGTGGATTTCCGAACGGACGAACTCCCGGCAGACATGCCGGAAGTGCCCGATTGGACACCGGAGCTGTACACCTCGATCAAACAGGAACTGATGAAACTGGAGAAGGCAACAAGATGAATGCAGACTATTGTCGCTAACGCGCCAAAGTCTGATTCACGATGTCGGGCTCATCATCGTTGGGCTGTCGTCGTTGTGCTTGCTTTTGCGGCGCCGGAGTCCTAATGTGGGAACCCAATGGAAACTTGAATAGGATGGCACAACCGTAAGGAGCACTCGCCAAACATTGGCCGCGCCGCGGAAATCGTTCGCGAGTGATCCCTGTCGTTATGGGGGAAGAATTGAACGAACCAACTCAGTACGTTGCCGGATGGGGAACGCTCTCTCTGGTCAATGCCGGGCTGGCGCAATGTAAAGGACGAAGCGGTCTGGCGTGGTGGCTGATCTCGCTCTTTCTCGGCCCCGTCGCCACGTTCCTGATCGTGATTCTTAATCCGGTGAAGAAATGAATCGGCAGCTCATGAAAGCGAGCTTTCCACGCGCGATCTGGCCGGTGTGGTTGCCGGCCTTGGTGTTGACCGCATGGATGACCGGATGCAGCCGCGGGGTGCGGCATCCCCCGCCCCCGATCGGTCCGGAGACGACCATCCTGGCCTTTGGGGACAGCATTACCGCGGGTTCCGGCGCCGGACGCGGCGAGGACTATCCTTCGCAGCTGGCCGCCATGCTGGGCTGCCGCGTCATCAACGCCGGCCGCCCCGGCGAGCTGTCGGAGGAGGGGCTGGCGCGTCTGCCGCCCCTGCTTGAGACTCACGCGCCCGACCTGCTGATACTCTGTCACGGCGGAAACGATCTCCTGCGCGGGCTACCGGACGACGGCATCGCCGCGCGGATCGATTCCATGATCGCCCTTTCCCTGGAGCGTGGCGTGCCCGTCGTCCTGCTCGCGGTTCCCCGGCCGGGGTTGCGAGTCCGCCCGCCGCCATTTTACCGCAAGATTGCGGCCGCGCGCGGCGTGCGGGTCATTGAAGACGCCCTGCAGGAGGTCCTGACCAGCGGCCGCCTGAAGAGCGATCTTGTGCATCCGAACGTGCGGGGCAACCGCGTGATAGCGGACGCCATAGCCCGCACCCTCGGCGCGGCGCAGACGCCGCGGCGTCACCCTGCGTGGTCACCATGCCTGGCGTGATCTTCATTGGCTATGTCCACTTCCTGAAGATCATGGGCCTGATGGACGACGAGACGCTATTCACGGAAAGGACGACATGAACGTGGTCAAGTTCGCGTGCGCGTATATCAAGTCCATGCGCCTGTACTACGCCTTCATCACCGGTATTGCCGGCTGGATCGGCGTGTCCTTCTACAAGTTCTGCATGCCGGATCATTTCGATTACGCGCGCAGCGGCCTGATCCTGGTCATGCTCTTCCTGAGCTGGGGCATCAACCAGATCGTCAACGACTACTTCGGTCTGCCCGAGGACCGCATCAACGCGCCCAACCGCCCGATGGTCACCAACGAACTGAATCCGCGCCTGGCCATGATTGTTTCCGCTGTTCTGATCACGGGCGTTGTCGTCGTCTCATACTTTCTGAACCCATGGGCCGTCCTGCCGGTGACACTCGGCGTGCTGTTGAATGTGCTCTACGAATACGCCAAGGCCTGGTCGCTGCTCGGCAATGTCATTTTCGGACTCTCCATCGCCATGTGCACGGTCTATGGCTTCCTTGCCGCGGGTCCCCTGCCCACGCCCGTGTTGACCAGTAACCGCATCTGTGCGTTCGTCCTCGTCGCGCTCATGAACGGCCTCATGACCTTTTATACCTATTTCAAGGACTACGCCGGCGACAAGGCCGCCGGCAAGAGGACGTTCATCGTCCGGCACGGGCTCGAAGTCGCCCGCTATGCCGGGGTTGTGGGCGCCTTCCTGCCAACCGCCGCCTTCTTCCTTTTCCACTCTTTGGGATGGCTGCCCCTCGGCGACATCCTGTTCATGCGGGATTTCGTCTTCTGCGGCGTCATGACCCTCTTCCTGCAGCTATGGACCGCCATTCTGTTCTTCCGCGCTCCTTCGGGCGATCGAACCTATTTTGCCCTCGCTACCAACATCCGCGCCTGCGTGGCCGGGCAGATCACACTCATCGCCATCTTCAACGGCACGCTGGCGCTGTACCTCTTCTCGGCCAGTTATATCTTGATCGGGTTGCTGTTCGACCTCTATAAGGACGCGAAAGCATGAGCGCCGCCCGATTCCGCACGGACGTCCTGAAATGGGCGATCTACCTGCGCATCATCCTGCACATCCCCGTCTATTATCTCAGGCGCCCCAAACACTTCCGTTCGCCCATCGATTACGCCCGCTTCCTGCGCCGCGCCCTGCAATTGCTGCTCGTGTTCCGTCACAACAAGATCGTGCGCGTCTGCAACGGCTGGAAGCTGCATCTCTACCTGCCGGCCTATCCGTCCCGTGCGTTCTTCTACGCCATCGAAAGCAAGCTCCTGCGCACCCCGCCCGGCCCCAGCACCATCGTCTTCTCCATGACCAAGGCCTGCCCGTACCGCTGTCGCCACTGTTATCAGAGGAACGACGCCGCCGCCTATCTTGACGAGGCCCGGATGATCGAGACCGCCCTCGCCGTCCGCGACACCGGGGTCGCCATGTTCGACATCGAGGGCGGCGAACCGCTCGCCCGCTTCCCCCGGCTGCGCAACCTCGTCCAGGCCCTCGACGAGCGCTCCGAGATCTGGATCAACACCACCGGCGCCGGCCTCGATCCCGGCATGCTGGCTGAACTGAAGAAGGCCGGGCTGTTCGGGCTGATGGTTTCCATTCATTCGCCGGACTCGCACGCGCACGATGACTTCACCGGCGTCCCCGGCTCGTTCGATACCGCCTGCGCCATCATCCGGGAATGCCGCGCGCTGAATCTCGTCGCCGCCTTCAATTCGGTCCTCTCTGAAGAATCGATCCACCGCGGCGGCCTCGAACAACTGATGGACCTCGCCCGCGAGCTGGATTGCGACTATGTCCAACTCATTCATCCCAAACCCGCCGGCGTCTGGCTCGGGCGCACGGAAGGCATGCAGACCGAGCAGGCGTTGATCGACGCCATCCGCCGGGCGCACGTCCGCTATAACAGCCCCGCCATGCGGAATTATCCGGCGCTCGCCGCCCAGGTCTTCGAGGAGAAATCCGACGTGCTGGGCTGCACCGCCGGCGCGGTTGACCGCTATTACGTCGGCGCCAGCGGCGAAGTTCAACCCTGCGAATTCCTGAATATCTCCTTCGGCAATGTAAACCAGGAACCGTTCGAGACCATCTACTCCCGCATGCGGTCATACTTTCAGAAACCCGGCACCGACTGGCTCTGCTGCACGCAGGCCGATGCCATCCGGAACCTCATCAGCCTCCACGGCATCGTGCGCACTCCGGTGCCGTGGCCCCTCGTCCGGGAGCTGGTGGATCGCTGGGATCGCGGCGCGCCAACCCCCATCTACAAGCGACTCGGAATCTACCCGTGACCATGCAACTCATCCTGAACCCCGGCTCCCGCTCCGGACGCGGCCGCGACTTGTGGCCAATCTGGAAATCCGGCCTGCGCGCCGCCGGAATCGATTATGAAGCCACCGTCACGCAGGGCCCCGGCGACGCATTCCGGATCAGCCGAGACACCGGGGCCGACACCGTCATCGCGGCGGGCGGCGACGGCACCATCAACGAAGTCCTCGATGGCCTGATGCAATCCGCCCGCCCCCATCGGCGCATGGGGGTTCTTTATGCCGGGACCAGTCCCGATTTCTGCCGCTTTCACGACATCCCCACCGATCCGCGCCAAGCGCTTCAGGTCATCGTCAACGGCCGCGCCCGCCCGGTCGATGTCTTCCGGATCGAATACGCCGGCCCCGCCGGCGCCCCGCGGATCGCGCACGGCGCCTGTAGCTGCAATGTTGGACTCGGCGCCGCCGTGGCGCGTTTCGCCAATCGCTGGCGATGCCTACTGGGCGACCGGCTCGGAACCGGCCTGGGGCTACTTGGCGCCGTCGCCCTCTCCAAGCCCGTTGATCTGGATTTGGAGATCGACGGCGCCTCTCACGCGCTGCCGCGCACCAACCACCTCTTCGTCCTCAAGAACCCCTATATCGCATCCGGGCTTAGACTGAACACCAGTCTCCGTCCCGATGACGGCAAACTCCGGCTGGCGGCTTTGCAGGATCGCAGCCCGCTCGGATTGTGCCGTTTGATTCCTTCCTTCTATTCCGGCGACGCCCATCGCGCCCTGTTCATGCGCGCCTGCTCGCATGTGGTTATCCGTTCAGCGAAACCACGGGAAATCGAATTCGACGGCGATCCGCGCGGCTTCCTGCCCGCCACGATCCGCATACTCCCCCGCGCACTCCATCTGATCGGAGATTCCCATGACGGAATATGAGCTAATACAAAGCATGGCCGCCAAGTTCCCGCGCAGCCCCGACCAATCCAACCGGTTGTTCGAATGCGATGCGGAAATCGTCCGTATTGGCGATGCCGTCTGGGGCATGACCATGGATGACTTCAGTCCCGAGGAAGACCTTTTCACATCCGCCACGCCCGTGACGCTGGGGGCCAATCTCGCCGTGGCCACTCTCAGCGACCTTCTGGCCGCCGGTGTGGAACCCCGCTTTTTCATGCACGCGATCTCGCTCCCGCGCCATAGGCCGGACGGTTTCGCGGAAGGACTGACTGACGGCATCCGCGACGTCCTTTCACGGGCCGGCTGCTTCCTGTGCGGCGGCGATCTTGGGGCCGCCGACACCTGGCGCTACGTCGGGTTTGCCATGGGACCGGTTGCCGCACGCCAACCGCTGACCCGCAAACTACCCGCCGCGCCGCAGACACTCTGGGTAACCGGGTGTCTTGGCGATGCCAACCGGTCCGCCCTCACTAACGAGCCCACTCCAGCCTTTGAGCTCCGCATGGCCGAAGCCGCACTGATCCGCCGACATGCAACAGGATGCATCGACACCAGCGGCGGGCTGATGGATGCCGTATGGCTCCTGCATCGGTGCAGCCCGGGCTTGTGCATTAACCTCCACGCCGACGCCATTCCGCTGGCGCCCGGCCTGACTAACTTAGCCGCCCTGGCCGGCATCCCAGCCGAAGCCGCGCTCGTAGGAGGCGCCGGAGAATATGAACTGCTGTTCGCCCTGCCCGCCGAACAGGACGCCGCAGCCCGGCGCGAGCTCGAAGCGGCCGGCATGACCGCCATCGGCGCGATAACGCCCGATCCGGCGAACACCGTGCATGTCCACCGCCACGGCCGCCGGATCGGAACCATGACCACCCCGCCGCCCTGTCCGCGCGCCGCCGCCAATTTGCCCGCCCATATCCGCGAGGTCGCGCTGTTCGCCGCCGGCCTATTTGGACATACTCCCCCGTCATGACCGCACGCCCGCACACCGGCTCGCTTTTCACCCCGCTGACACTGCGTAATATCTCCATCCCGAACCGCATCGTCCGGTCGGCAACCTATGAAGGCATGGGGGACCCGGACGGGATGCCGACACCGGCCCTGGCGAAGCTCTATACCGAACTGGCGCGCGGCGGCGCGGGCGCTCTGATCACGGGGTTTGTCTCGATCGCACAGGCCGGCCGCGCCATGCAGCCTGCTCAATGCGGCATCGATACCGATGCCAAAATGGAGGCATGGCGGCGCATCGTCCGACAGGTCCGGCAAGACGCCCCGCCCGTCCGCCTTTTCATGCAACTGGCCCACGCCGGACGCCAGACCCGCCGCGCCATGACGGGCCTTCCGGTCCTGGGCGTCTCGTCCAAACGCTGCACCTACTTCCGTCAGAAGGTCACGGTGCTCGACGAACCTGGCATCCGCGGCCTCATCGACGGCTTCGCGCAGGCCGCCCGGCGCGCCCGACACGCGGGCTTTGACGGGGTTCAACTGCATGCCGCACACGGCTATCTCATTCACCAATTTCTGTCGCCCTGGACCAATACGCGGCGTGATCGTTGGGCCGATCGACCCCTCTTCCTGGAAGAGACGGTCCGCGCCGTCAAGGCGGCCTGCGGCGCGGATTATCCCGTGCTCATCAAGCTCAGTGCCGCCGAGGACGCCACGCCCGGAATCCGCATCGAGGACACCATCGCCACTGTCAAGCGCATGGAATTGCTGGGCCTCGATGCCGTGGAAATCAGTTACGGCGCCATGGAACACGCGCTCAACATCATTCGCGGCGCGTGCCCGGTCGATCTTGTGCTGCGCGTCAATCCCCTGTTCAACACCATCCCGCCATGGATTCGCGGTCTATGGAAGCGGCTGCGCGCCAAAGCCTATCTGGCCTCGATCATTCCGTTCCAGGAAAACTACAACCTGCAGGCCGCCGCGGCGATCCGCCGCGCCACATCCCTGCCGGTGATCGCCGTCGGGGGAATTCGCCGTCTGGACGCCATGGTCGCCGCACTCGAAACCCACGGGCTGGACGGCGTGTCCCTTTGCCGTCCGCTGATCCGCGAACCGGACTGGCCGGAAAAACTCCGCCGCGGCGAGTCCGAACTTTCCGCGTGCACCCAATGCAATCTTTGTACAATCTATTGCGACGGCGATAGGCCGCTGCGTTGCTACGCGCATAGGGAGACGCCATCATGACCTGTTCGACTGCTAAGGCACAGAAGCGCTTCGAGGATTTTGTCCCCAGGGACGGAACGGTCGATATCTTCGGAAAGGTGCAGGATCTGGATGCCTTTCTGCAAACCGCCACTCCGGGCTATCTGGACGGACTGGGGCTCCACATCATGGGCCCCGTCGCCAACCGGGTCACGGTGCGCGAGCATGACCACCGTCTCCATGACGTCATCATGATGGGCTCGAACTCCTATCTTGCGCTGACCACCCACCCCCGCGTCGTGGCCGCCTGCAAGGCCGCCTGCGACCACTATGGCTACGGCATGGGCGCGGTCTCTCTGTATGCCGGCACCACCCCGTTGCACCGTCAGCTTGAGGAAGCCATCGCCGATTTCTACCGCGCGGAAGACGCCATCATCTTTCCCTGCGGCTATTCCGGAAATATCGGCGTGATCTCCGCCCTGTGCGGCCGGGGCGATGTCATCGTCAACGATGCCGCCAATCACGCCTCGATTTTCGACGGATGCATGCTCTCCGGCGCCGACATCAAGATCTACCTGCACCGGAACATGAAGCACCTCGAGAAGATCCTCCGCGCGCTGCCGGATTCGCAAAAGGGACGTCTCATCGTCACCGACGGCGTCTTCTCGATGCACGGAGACCTGGCGCCGCTGGATGAAATCGCCGCCCTGGCCGCGCGCTACCGCTGCCGCATCATGATCGATGAAGCCCATGCCGTCGGCGTGGTCGGTCCCACAGGACGAGGCACGGCGGAGCAGTTCGGTTGCATGGACAAGATCGATATTACCTACGGCACCTTGAGCAAGACGCCCGGCGCCATCGGCGGCTATGCGGCCGGATCGGCCGCCCTGATCCGCTACCTGCGCTACTACGCCCGGACGTATTTCTTCTCCACCAGCATCCCCGCCCCCGTGGTGGCGGGCCTGATCGAAGTCTTCAAACTCATGACCGAAGACGCCGCCGGACGCGAAAGCCTGTGGCGGAACGTGCGCTATATGCACAAGGGACTTCAGGCGCTGGGGTTCGACACCGGTGAGACGCAATCGGCCGTGATTCCCGTGATTGTCGGGGATGAAGACAAACTGGCCGCCATTCACAATGAACTGCGCCGGCGCGGTGTCTTCACCAATGTGGTGACCTATCCGGCGGTGCGGCGCAAGGAATGCCGCCTGCGCATCAGCATCATGAGCTCGCTGACCACGGAACAGATGGATACCGCCCTGGCCGTCCTGGCCGACGTTGGCCGGAAACACGACCTCATCGCATGAAGCATGTTTTCATAACCGGCGCCGCCGGCTTCATCGGCGGCTATGTGGCGAACCGGTTCGTGGACGAAGGCCGGCACGTGTTGGCACTGGTTCACCGCACTGGATCTCCCAACCTTGACCGCCTCGCCCGCGACGGGCGCGTCACCCTCATTCACGGCGATGCGACGGATGCGGCAGGCATCCGGCGCCAACTCGACGCCCGATTGGCCGGGAGCAACGCCCGCCTCGATGCCATCGTGCATTGCGCCGGAAGAGCCTCGGA
>JAQBFL010000403.1:0-2636 GCA_032123415.1 bacterium
GGTCTGGCCGGTCTTTTCCTGCTCGGCGACGTCGACGTTCGCTTGGTTAATCGCCTCGGCGGCGGCCTTGCGCCCGAGGGCCTGGATGTAGCCGGACTCGTCCTCGATGTCGCGGATGTTGACGTTGATCAGGGAGAGTCCGATTTTCTCCAGCTCGCCGGAAACGGCCTCGTTGACCTTGTGCAGGAAAGCCTGCCGGTCCGCGTTGATCTCCTCGATCTTCATCGTGGCGATCACGGCGCGCATCTGCCCGAGGATGATGTCCTGCGCCTGGTCCTGAATCTGCTTGCCGTTCAAGCCCAGCAGACGGATGGCGGCGTTTTCCATGACGCCGGGCTCGGTCGAGACCGCCGCGGTCACCGTGGTCGGCACGCTGACGCGGATGTTCTCGAACGACAGCGCGTTCTTCAGGTCGATCGGCACAACGAATGGATCGAGGCTGAGATAGTCATAGGCCTGGATCAGCGGCCAGACGAACGCCGCGCCGCCATGCACGCATTTCGAGACGCCGCGGTTGGTCTTGCCGTAGATGACCAGGATGCGGTTGGAGGGGCACCGCTTGTACCGCTTGGCGAACGCGATGAGAATCGCGAGGATCGACAGCCCGAGGATGAGGGCCAGAATCAACCCCACCGGCGCTCCGCCGCGCCCGCGCACCTGAGCCAGAACCAGACCGGAATCGAACCAACTTACCGTCATGTCGCGCCTCCCTTCGTGCCGCTTCCCACGGCTTCGACTTCCACCGTCGTCGTGTCCAACACTCGCCGCACCCGCACGGGCGCGCCCGATTTCATGGCTTCGCCGCCGGCCGCGCGGGCCTTGACGTGCGAGATCACGTCGCTGACGCTGACGCGGATTTCACCCGTGCCCCCGGCTGGGATATCGAGATACACCGTGCCCTCCGCGCCGAGGCAGGAGCGCAGGTTGCGCGTGCCCGTGTGAGCCAGCTTGGGCAGTTGGTGCAGGATGAACGCGACCAGCGTCATCCCCGCCAGCCCCCACACGGCGGACACGCCCATCGCCCGCGCGACGCTGTCGCCGCGCGAGAGATAGAGCGCGGAGCCCCAGCAGAAGAGCGTGAAGAAGGTCACGAGCGACTGCATGCTCAACATCCGGAAGGCGGACACCGTCTCGGCCGCATCGAACTGCGCGCCGTGGTCGAAATCCCCGGCCACGTGCCCGGCGCCGGCAGAATCCATGTCTGCGTCCAGACCGTCTCCGCCGTCGAGCCCCACGAAGACGGAGATCAGTTGCCAGGCGAACGCGACGCTGAAAAACGCCGCGGCGCAGTAAAACGCCTGATTCACAGGCGACAGCCCGCTCCACCACTCGCTCATCGGTTCGCCTCCTCGAATAGCAGCTTCAGGTTCACGTCACGCCTCGCGGCGCGCCGCATGGCGCGCCGCACGATCGGTTCGACCCCGCGCACACCGAGCGGGACCAGTCCGTCGACGACCTCGTCGGTGTGCGTCTCCGCGCCGTGGCGCACGCGGCGTACGCAAACGCGGCGCGAACCGGGCGCGCCCGGCGACGCGGACCGGTAGCGCCAGCGCTCCGACGGCATCGCGCGCGAGGGCAACGCAGCCAGCGCGGCCTCGGCGTACGCGGCGCAAAGGTGGGGACAATCGCGTGCGTCGGCAAGACGCCGCCGCAAGAGATCGGCGATGGCCGCGCGGTCGAACACGAAGGTATGGTCGTCGCGGAAGGCGCCGAGCGCCAACCACTCGGCTTCGGCGCGCCAGTCCATACGCGCCAACCTGCATCCCCAGGGGTTGAGCGCCTCGCCGCCGAGACCGAAGCAGTATTCGGCCGGAGCGGGCGACGCACTGCGGGCCGCCCGGCAGGCCACCCAGTCCGGCGGCGACTCGGCGGCAGGCACGGGGGCGGGGGATGCGGGGGGCGCGGGGCGCGGGGAGGAAGCAGGAGGAGGCGCGGGATCCGCGGCGGGAGGGGGCGCTGGAGAAACCGCGGGGCGCGGCGCGGAAGCGCGGGAGGCTGGCGGAGCCTGGACGGGCGGCGCAGGAGGAGGCGCCGGAGGCGGGAGCGGCTTGGGGACGGGGGGCGGAGCGGGCCGCGGCGCGGAGGGGGTCGTAGCCGCCTTGCGGCGCAGCGCCTGCAGGCGGCTCTCCGCGCGGCGGACGATCATGTTCATGTCCGTCTGGGAATAGCGCAGGGCGTCGGAGATCTTCTCGATCGGGGCCGCTTCTTCAGGACCGACGTGCCCGTCGGCCAGCGCCATGAGGACCATGTCCTCCATGTTCGCGAAGCGTTGGGACGGAACTTCCGAGAGGCGGAATCCCTGGTCCGGACCGCTCAGAATCGTCCGCGCTGCTTCCAGGTCGGAGTCGTCTCCGCCGATGGCTTCGAGAATGTCGCGCAGGATTTCCGCTTCCTCGCCACCGGTCTTGCCGTCGGCGCGGGCAATGCGGAACACGTTGGCCAGATGAGCGGCCTTATCTTCGCGGGACATGCGTATGGTCATGGCGCTCACAACGCCGCACAGCATGCCCGCTCCCGCCAGCCGACACAAGGGAAAAAGGCGGGCGGGTGACGCTTCGGTAACGTTTTATCTGGCGCAACACGGCCCCTGCGATGGGCCAGTGACGTGGGTGGCTCCCGCGGCCCTTGCGGTCGCG
>JAQBFL010000404.1:0-10153 GCA_032123415.1 bacterium
GACGAGATCGAAAACGCCCTCGGCATGACCAGCGAGATCGCCACGGTCGAGCAGTCGCTGACCTTCTCGTCGTTCCTGACCTGGATGCAGGAACGTCCTCCGCTGGTGTTCGTGGCCGCCACGGCCAACCGCATCGAGTCCCTGCCGGCGGAGGTCATTCGCAAAGGCCGTTTCGACGAACTGTTCTTCTGCGACCTGCCCACGGACGCCGAGCGGCGCGAGATCGTTCGCATTCACCTGCGGATGAACGGCGTGGACCCCGCGGGCATCGACGTCGAGCGCCTGCTGCATGCCACGCGCGGCTGGACGGGCGCGGAGATCGAGCAGGCGATCGTCGCGGCCCGCATCGACGCCCATCACGAGGGGCGGACGATGAACCTGGAGCACATCCGGCGCCAGACCGTGCGGATGGTGCCGCTATCGACGACCATGGCCGAGCAGATCAAGGCCATACGAAGCTGGTCGTATCAGCGCGCCTTGAAGGCATCCAAGGAAGAACCCCGCACGATGTTGCCGGGCTCCTGACGGAGCCGTTCGGTCTCATGCAATTCCCTTCAGCGCGTCGAGCAGCGCGGCCTCCGACCGCATGCCGTCAAGCCGTCGCCGCAATTCGCCGATGAGCGGCGTGCCGCGCATGTACTTCAGCAGGTGCGGGCGGAAGACCAGCGCGGCCGCGTCCGCCGGCGGCAGCACGCAGCGTTTGCGGAACGCCTGTTCGCGCGTCTTCAGTTCAACCAGCCGCGCGAAGTGCGCGTCGAGCGTCGCGCGCCGGCTTTCCTCGATCCCCGTCACCCCGGCGGGCGGCGGATAGCCCAGCGTGGCGCAGGCCTCCGCGAATATCCACGGGTTGCCGATCGCGCCGCGGCCGACCATGACGCCATCCACGCCGGTTCGGAGGAACATGGCTTCCACGTCCCCGGCGCAGAGCACGCCGCCATTGCCCACCACGGGAATGCCGACGCCCCGCTTGACCGCGGCGATCGCGTCCCAGTCCGCCGGGCCGCCGTGGTGGTCCACGGCATAGCGGCCGTGGACGATGATCGCGGCCGCACCGCCCGCCTCGGCCTCCCGCGCAACCTCCAGCACATGCCACCGATCCGCCGACCAGCCGATGCGCGTCTTGACGGTGACGGGCAGCGGCGTCGCCCCGCGCATGGCTCGCACGATCGCGCCGATGCGCTCGGGATCGGCCATCAGCGCCGCGCCGCAGCCTTTCGCCACGATCTTGCGCACCGGGCATCCGCAGTTCACATCGATGACGGCGAAACGTCCCGTGCGCCAGGCCAGCTCCGCGGCGCGCGCCATGACCTCCGGATCGCGGCCGTAGAAATGCGCGGCAACCGGGCTTTCCCCTTCGAGCGTTTCGAGCAAGAAGGCGGTTCGCCGCGAACCGCGAACCAGGGCCTCGGCATTGACGACCTCGGTGAACGCGAGCCCCGCGCCGAATGCCAGGCTCGTGCGCCGCATGGCCGCGTCGGTCAGTCCGGCCATCGGCGCCAGCAACACGGGCGGGGACACGGTCAGCTCGCCGAGTTTCAGCGGCGGCGCCTTCATGCCAGCAGCTCCGGGAACCGCTTCAGCCACGCCGCAACCCGCTCGGCGGGCAACCCCATGACGTTCGTGCGCGAGCCCTCGAACGACTCGATCAGCAGTTCCCCGTGGTGGTCGATGTCGTAGGCGCCCGCCCGGTCCAGCGGGTTCACGCGCGCGATGTATTCCTCGATGGTCGCGTCGTCCAGCGCGCGGAAGCGCACGGTCGAGACCGTCGGCGCCACCTCGGGCGCAAGCCCGGGGGCGGAGAATGCCGTCGCGGTGATGACTTCGTGGCGGTCGCCGGACAGGGCGCGCAGGAACGTCCGCGCCTCGTCCAGCGACTGCGGCTTACCCATGCACCGTCCGCGGAAAAAGACCACGGTATCGGCCGAGAGAATGTGGCGGCCGGGGTGTCTTGCCTGGCACCACCGGTTCTTGGCCCATGCGTTGGCCATGGCCAACTCCCGCGGGTCGGCCCCGTCGTCCTGTTCGTCTACCAGCGGTATGACGACCTCGAATCGCAGACCGAGTTCGGTCAAGATCTTGCGGCGCCGCGGCGAAGCCGAAGCCAGGATCAGCGGCGGGACACCGCCTGCCGCAGGGTTGTGCGTGTCGTCGGTCATGACGGCGGGCATTATCCACAACCCGTGCGCCGGAACAAGGCGCAATGCGTGACAATCGCCCCCCGTGAAGTCAGGGTCGTGTCTGGCTGCCGCCAGCGTTCGTGTCCGCCGCAACCGGACTTTCCGACACCCGCGACTCGCTCGGGCCCCCATCCCGCACGACGAACAGCCAGATCAGACCGACCACCAAGACAACAACCGCGATAAGACCCACCACGTGATCGCCGTCACCCAAAGGCTGTAGACTTAAACTGAGATCACGGCTCGGGCGTGTCGACAAGCCCCGGCCGGAGCGCGGGTATGGAGGGCGGAGCGCGCCGGATGTCGTGCGGCCGCAGCGGATTCGACCCGCGGGGAGGCAGGTTCCGCAGGATGCCGAACCCGATCACGAGCGTGGCCAGCGCCACGGCCAGCCACGTCGCGATCCGCGGCGCGGGCAGCTCCTTGCCCGTCGCGGCGCGAACCGCATGGAGGGCCATCCAGGCCGCGAGCAGCGGACTCAGGACCATCAGCAGGGGATTCCATGCCGCCGCCTCGTGCACTCGGCCGTGAGCCAGAGCGTGCGCGGCCCGCAGCGACCCGCAGCCCGGGCAATACAGCCCCGTCACACGGACCAGGGTGCAGCGCGGGTAGCCGCGCCAGGCCGGCTCGCGCAGCAGCAGCACCGCGGCCCCGCACAGTGCGGCCAGGCAGAGCCCGGACGAAAACAGGCGCGAGGGCGTTGTGGCGCGACGCCACCGCAGGCTCACAACCCCTTGCCGGAGCTGGCCGCCTCGAAGGCCTTGGTGAAGGCCGGCAGAAACGAAGCGAAGAACGTAACCAGATTCACCGCGAGTCCGACCACCATGGAGACGATGATCCACGTGCGCGCCCGGTTGGCCATGATCAGCGCTTCCGCGGTCTGGCCGCTGTTGCGCAGGGAGTTGGCCTGGACGGCGAAGACGATCGACACGATGCCGCCGGGCATGCAGCAGCACACCGTCGCCACGATCGCCCAGACGAGATAGTTCGGCACCTCGGACGCAGCGGGCGTCTCGGGCCTCGCCGGCATCGGCATGGCTGGACGCGGAGCGCCCTCCGCGGCCGGCGGCGCCAGCTCGGGAACCTGGGCGGCGGTCTGCCAGTCGGTCATGCCCTCGGTCCAGACGTAGTCAGACGCCCTGACGGAACCCCCGGCGATCAGGCGGCGCAACTCCTCGCGAGTCACCGGCCCTTGCTGTTTGTTGTCCCTTGCGTAGTACCAGGCATCCATGGCTCGATCTCCCCGCTGAGATTTGAACTTTCTTCGCACGCCGCTTTGTCTTATAAGCATAGATCATGGAATGGAGTTTGCGCAAGGATGCATCCGAACGCCCGTTGCGGCGGATGCCGAGCTTTCACCAGTTGCGCCTCGTGCTGCTGGCGCTGGGCGTCTCCGCCCTGGCCCTGGCCCTGACCCTGGGCTTGCTGAGCGTTCTCACGGGCAACCCGACCATCAAGCGGATCGCATTCTTCTATGTGCCCTTGGCGGCAGGCTGCCTGCTGCTGCGGCAACTGCTGGTCTGGGTCAAGAGGCGCCGGAAGCGTTCGATGCGAAAGCGTCGGTCGCGGCATGCCTCCTCCACGGATTCCGCGGGATTCACGTGATGTCTTGCCACGACGACACAACGGGGTGGTCCAGGGCCGCTTGCGGCATCGACCCGCGCGCCGGGGGGGCGCTGGTTGTGCGCGGCGAAAGGGCGCGCGGCGCCGTCCGCCTGGCGGGCGCCACGGCCTTGGACGATCCGCGCGTCGTGGCGGACTTCGCGAACGGCGTGCCCTGCGTTGCCGCGATGCCCGCGCGCGCCGGGTTCGTGCGTGTGCTGCGCGCGCCATTCGCGGCCCGATCCAAGGCGCGCAAGGTCTACCCCACGCTGCTCGATCTCGAACTGCCGTTTCCGCTCGAAACGTGCATTCATGAGTTCGTCGAACTGCCCGCCCCCGCGGGGGAGCGGTCCACGCGCCGGTCGGCGCTGGCCGTGGGCGCGAGGCGCGAGGATATGGAACGTTGCTTGGCCGAGTGCCGCGCGCGCGGCGCGGACCCGGTGCGCCTCGAACACGAGGGCCTGGTCCTGTGGTCGCAATCCCTGCGGGAGTTTCCGCCCGCCGCCAACGGCGAGCCCGCGTGGCGCGCCGTGGTGCGCGCCGATGCCGAGGATGGCGTTCTGGTTCTCGGCGAACACGGCCGGCCGCGTTCGGCGCACGGGCTGAGGTTCGCCCACCTCGAAGCGGACATCAACCGGCTCATGCTGGCCACCGTGCCGGCGGGCACGCCCGTTTCCTGGATATGGTGCGGTTCGAGCGGTGCGGGCGAGGCGCGCGCGCACCTCGCGGTGACGTGGCCCGGACCGACGCGTCTTCCCCCGGAACCGGAGGCGTTTCTCGCGCGCGGCCTGGCCACGGCCTTCCTTTCGCCCGGCCCCTGGAACGTGAACCTGCGCACGGCCGAGTTTCTTCATCCGGCGGTGCGGCAGCGGGGACGGCGACGCCGGCTGGCGGCGGGCATTGCCGTGCTGGCAGCCGGATTGGCGCTTCTGGGCGCGGCGTGGAAGGCTGACCGCATGGCGCGGGCGGCCGAGGCGCGGGTGGATGCCCGGATCACCGCGGCAGCTTCCGAGGTGGCCGGTTTCCCGGTCGTCGCCAAGGGCGCCTACGCGCTGGCCGCGGCCCGACAGGCGGCCGACGAGCGCCGCGCCGCGCTGACCCCCTTCCTGGACGCGGTCCGACCGATCGTGTCCGAGCGCATGGCGATCTTGATGCGCGAAGCCGCGGCCCGCGACGTGCGCTTCGGCCACATCGCGGCGGACGGTTCGTCGGTCGCCGCCACGGGCGACGCGGGCGCCTGGGATACGCCAGACCGCCTGGCCGCGCGGCTGCAGGCCGCCGGAGTATCCGCGCGCGTCGAGAAGCGGGAAGCGCGTACGGATGACGGACGCATTTCGTTCACACTGTCGGAGGGGCCGCGCTGACATGAACTGGAAGTCCGCCACAACCTGCGTCTGGACGGCCGCCGCCGTGGTCTGGGCGGCGGCGCTCGTCGCCTCCGTTGCGTCGTGGAGCCGGCTGGCGGGCGTCGAAACGCGACTTCGGGAGAAGACCGGGATCGTCGGCGAGCTTGAAGGACTGCGGCGAGAGTTGGCGCCGGGCGTCGAGGCGCTGCGCCTGCACCGCGCGTGGAGCGCCGAGGCGCCCGTCCCCCTCGCGGAGCTGCTCAAAGCTTCCACGCCGCCCCTGGCGGCGGACGACGTCCGGATGACCGAGGAGGATCTCGGGGCCGAGTGGCGCGCGCTGCGCGGCCGGGTCGCCTTCAGCGCCGCGCGGCCGGCCGCGGTGGCGGAATGGATCGAGCGGGCCGAGGCGTCGCGGCCCCCGTGGCGCCTCGTCCGGATATCCATGCGGCCCCTGTCGAACGGCGATGGGAAGGCAGAAATCTCGCTCGACATGCAGGCGCTGGCGCCGCGGTGAGGAGTTGCGCGTGAAACGGTCCGTGGCCATCCTGGCATTGCTGGCGGCGTGGTTGCCGGACGCCCGCGCCCAGAAGTGGACCGTCTACACCAACTGCGTCCTCGAGGCCAACGCGTACAACGATGCAGACAGCTTCCACGTCAAGTGCAAGCGGCGCGGCTACATCTTCCGACTGTACTTCGCGGATGCGCCCGAGAGCAGTCGGCAGGTGCCCGCGCGCGTTGCCGAGCAGGCGGAGTACTGGAACTTGAGCGAGAAGGACGTGCTGGCGGCCGGCACCGCGGCCGCGCGCTTTACGCAGGCGTTTCTCAAGGAGCCCTTCACGGTCTACACGCGCCGCGAGGATGCGCGCGGGCAGAGCGCCCAGCCGCGCTACTACGCGATGGTGAACGCCGGCGGGCGCTGGCTTTGCGAGGCCCTCGTGGAAAACGGGTGGGCGCGGTCCTACGGCATGCGCGTGGACAGCCTGCCGGACGGGTCGGACGGCCGCGTGCATCGGAAGCTGCTCGACCAGAAGGAGATCAAGGCGCGCCGTGCGGGCGTCGGGATGTGGTCGGCGCGCAGCACCGGCCTGCGGGCGCTGCTCGAACGCCGGCAGGCGGCCGGCGTGGGACGGGGGCCGCCGCCGGCCGCGGAGGGGGCGCCATGAAGACCACCTTGCCGTGCGCCGTCAGCCTGCGGTTGCCGGGTTGGGTGGCGCGTTTCGTGGCGTCGTACGACGGGCCGCTCGCCTCGGACGAGGAGCGCATGCGCTTCGTCGTGGCGCTGGCGGGCGAGAACGTCGAGCGCGGTACCGGCGGGCCGTTCGCGGCAGCCGTGTTCGGCGGCCGGCCGGCCCGGCTTCTGTCCGCGGGCGTGAACCTCGTCGTGCGCGGGCGCTGTTCGGCGGCCCATGCGGAAGTGGTGGCGTTGGCGCTGGCGCAGCGCGCGGCGGGCACGCACGATCTGGCCGCCCCGGGCGTGGGGCCCTGCGAACTGGTCACGAGCACCGAACCCTGCGCCATGTGCCTGGGAGCCGTACCGTGGTCGGGCGTGACGCGCGTCGTCTGCGGCGCGCGCGGGAAAGATGCCGAGGCGATCGGCATGGACGAGGGCGCGAAGCCCGCCCGCTGGACCGCGGGGCTCAAACGCAGGGGCATTGCCGTGCGGCGCAACGTGCGGCGCGCGGAAGCGCGCGAGGTGCTCCGTCTCTACGCGCTCCGCGGAGGGCCCATCTACAACGGAAAGCAGAAATCTTGAATTGGGCGTGAACATGACGTATAGTACTGCGGTTCGATGAAAGCGATATGGCGCCAGGCGCCGTCTGGAAGGCAGGACCGATGAGCAAGACATACAGGATCGCCGCGATCGGCGGCGACGGAACGGGACCCGAGGTGACACGCGAGGCCGTGAAGGTTCTTAACGCGGCGGCCCGCAAATTCGGGTTCAAGCTGGATTTTACCGATTTCGATTACGGCGGCGCGAGCTACCTGCGTACGGGCGAGGTGCTGCCGGCCTCGGCTTCCGACGACATGCGCCGTTTCGACGCCATCCTGCTGGGCGCCATCGGGCACCCCGACGTCAAACCGGGCATCCTCGAAAAGGGCATCCTGCTCAAGCTGCGCTTCGACCTGGACCAATACATTAACCTGCGTCCGGTCAAGCTGTTCCCCGGCGTCTGGACCCCCATCAAGGACAAGGGCCCCGAAGAGATCGACTACGTGGTCGTGCGCGAGAACACCGGCGACCTGTACTCCGGCGTCGGCGGATTCTCCATGAAGGGAACCCCGCATGAGGTGGCGATTCAGACCTCGGTCTACAGCTATCACCAGGTTGCCCGTTGCCTGCGCTACGCGTTCGATTACGCGCGTCGGCGCAACAAGCGAAAGACCCTCGGACTGGTCGGCAAGACCAACGTGCTGACCTATGTCTACGACCTCTGGGAGCGCGCGTTTCATGCCATCGGGCAGGCGGACTTCCCGGAGATCAAGCGCGACTACTACCATGTGGACGCCTGCTGCATGTGGATGGTCAAGAATCCGGAGTGGTTCGATGTGCTGGTGACCGGCAACATGTTCGGCGACATCATCACCGACCTGGGCGCCATGACCCAGGGCGGCATGGGCATAGCCGCCGGCGGCAACATCAATCCGGACGGCGTCAGCATGTTCGAGCCCATCGGCGGGTCGGCCCCCAAGTACACCGGCAAGAACGTCATCAACCCGCTGGCGGCCGTCTGCGCCGGCGCCATGATGCTCGAGACGCTGGGCGAGAACGCGGCAGCCAAGGCGATCGAGGCGGCGGTGGCGGACATCACGGCCAACAAGCTCAAGAGCCTGGCGGCGGGGCGCATGGGGTATTCGACAACCGAAGTCGGCGATCTGGTGGCCGGACATTTCTGAGAGCGAGACGATGAAAAAGAATTTCAAAGTGGGCATTGTTGGCATTGGGGCCGTGGGCACCGAGATGGTGAAAGTCCTGCGGCAGCGCGCGTTCCCGGTATCCGAAATCCGCGTCATGGCACGTTCCGAACGCGATGAAGTCATTGCGGGCGAGATGTTGCACGTGGTCGAGACCAAGCCGGAGTCCTTCGATGGCCTGGACTTTGTGTTCTTCGCCGGCACGGAAGGCGCCAAGGGCGCCTCGCAGACCTTCGGATGGGAGGCCGTGCGCCGCGGGGCGGTGGTGATCGATAACGGGGACGACTTCCGCATGGATCCGCGGGTGCCCCTCGTGATCCCCGAAGTCAACCCGGACGCGCTGGACAACCACATCGGATTCATCTCCAACCCCAACTGCAGCACGATCATCGCGCTCATGGCGCTGGCGCCGCTGCACGATGCCGTCGGCATCCGCCGTTTTGTCGCGGTGACCTACCAGGCCGTCTCGGGCACCGGCCGCGGAGCGATCGTCGAACTGGAGGATCAGGTGCGCGCCTGGGTGGCAGGTACGCCGATGAAGGCGGAGCAATACCCCTACCCCATCGCGTTCAACGTGATCCCCAAGATTGGAGGGCCGAAGGCGGACATGCCCGGATTCACCAGCGAAGAGGCCAAGATGGTCTACGAGACCCGCAAGATTCTCGGGAACGACGACATCCAGGTGTCCTCGACCTGCGTGCGCGTTCCGGTGCTCAACGGGCACTCGGAAGCGCTGCATGTCGAGTTCGCGGCGCCGCTGAGCGCCGAGGAAGCCCGCGATATCCTCTCCCAATCGCCGGGCGTGCAGGTCGTGGACGACCTGAGCGCCAACGGGTTCCCGACCCCGACGGCGGTTGACGGCAAGGACGACGTGTTGGTTGGCCGTATCCGCGTGGACCCCAGCGTCGAGAACGGACTGGCCCTCTTCGTGGCGGGAGATAACATCCGCAAGGGCGCCGCGCTCAACGCGGTGCAGATTGCCGAAGATCTGATCAAGCGCCAGGGGTAGACACGGGATTAGTCCGCTGTCATCCCTGGAATATAGGGACTGCCTTCCCAGGTCTGAGGGGTGTTCCAAGGCATGTCGGATTCCGTGGTGGCGCAGCCGCCTGCGTGGGCCGCCAGCCACACGATAGCCGCCACGCCGAACCAGGCGCTCGTCACCTTGCGGACTGAGACTCCTCGCTTCACTGGAAGACCTGGTCACCGCTCAGCACGGGCAGTTGCTGCCAAGGAGACAGGATATCCGCGACGGCCAACCCCTCGCTCGGCTTCAACTGGCGCAGGCGGATCTTCGTGACGAACTTCTCGCTGCCGTCGCCGCGCTTGATCATCATCTCGGCGGGGCGGAAGTCCTTGTCACGGTCTCTGCCCAGGATCTCGTCAAACGTCTCCTTCGTGAGGTTCAGCACCACGAAATTCCACTCCGTATTGACTGCCTCGACCGCCCCCTTGACGCCGGGCGAGAAAAAGACCACGTTCTCAGTCGGCAGGCCGCTGGTCGCCCGGCCGCGGTCGATGTTCACACGCAGCCGCACGATCTCCGCGTTCAGGCGATCAATGCCGATCTTCTGTTCGGCCACGACCTTGTTCAGATCGTCGATATTACGGTCGCGTTCGGCGATGTCATCCTTGAGGCTCTGCTTCTCTTCTTCCAGCATGGCGATGTTCTGCTGCAGCTCGCTGACGCGACGTTCCAGATCGGCGATCTGCTGCTCAAGTTGGACGATGCGGGCCAGCTTGTCGCGCAGATCGGACTTCTGGCTGTTCAGGTCGTTGATCGTTGCGATCAACTCCTCGCGCAGGACGCGAAGCTGCTCTCGGGTCTCGTTGAGCGAGTTGTACTGCGATTCGGCGCGCTTGAGCACTTCCTCCAGCAGGTCGTGCATCGTGCCGTCGCCTGTCGTCAGCTTGGTGCCGTAAGTCGGATCGCGCACCACCTTGCCGTCGCTCGGATCGACCTTGTAGTACTGCATGAGCGCGTCCCGACGCTTGTTCAGGTCGAGCATGGCCCTATCCGTCTCCTCCAGGTGATACTTGTAGTTTTCCCAGAAACGTGCACGTTCGGGGCTGGCGATGACCTCGGGGGTCACGGGAGAGACATCGCGTTCGGGG
>JAQBFL010000405.1:0-3238 GCA_032123415.1 bacterium
GCGCAGGGTCAACCCCGAGTGTTGACGCTTCGATGATAACGATATATGATATCGGCATATTCATGGAGGATTGAGCTATGTCTCGTACCATCGTGGAGATTCCTGGCGAACAGTTGAACGCACTGGATCGGCTGCGTGCACAACAGCATGTGACTCGCGCGGCCCTGATTCGAGAAGCGATCGCCATGTACCTGACCACGCACCATGCCGGACTTGTCGAGGAAGCGTTCGGCGTCTGGCGCGGCCAACCGGTGGACGCATTGGCGCATGAACGCAGACTCCGTGCGGAGTGGCCGTCATGATGGCGGTCTTCGATACCAATGTTTTGATTGACTACCTGAACGGGGTCTCCAACGCCAAGACCGTCCTCCTCGAATACGAGGAACCCGCCATCAGTCGTGTGACGTGGATGGAAGTGATGGCGGGCGCCGTGGACTCGCCACGCGAACACGTCGTCCGCGCCTTCCTCGCCGGATTCCGTCTGGTTGAGGTGGACGGCCCGCTGGCGGAAGAGGCGATTCGTCTTCGAGCCAAACGGCGCTTGCGACTTCCCGACGCCATCATCCTCGCCACGGCGCGAGTCAATGGTTGCCTGCTCTTGACCCGCAATACGAAGGACTTCGATCCGGGTTGGCCGGAAGTCCGCGAGCCCTACCGCCTCTGAGATGATGCTTCCGCCTTCATGCCTGCCGCATCCATACCCGCATCTCCTGGCCCGGGAACCGGTTGCCCCAAACCGCGTAGGGAACGGCTGTGACGGCGCCCCGCCGCCGCCGGCTTGGTTCCATGCGGTAGAGCGCCCCGTCCTCCCAGTCCCGCGGATGTCGCCGGTTCGCATGGCCGCGCAGGACCACCACGCCGCCCAGCAGATCCTTCTTGAACATGCTCGTGGCTGAACCAGTCGCGCGTCCGCCACCCGTTCGCGCGCAGCGCGTCGTTCTCCTGCCGGAAATAGTGCGGCTCCTGTCCGCGCTCGTCAATGAAGTACCGCGCAAGATTGAGGTAACGCTTCTCGCCGGTGGCGCGGTAGAGTTCGTGCCACTCCGACAGATTGGCCCAGCGCTTCTCCGGTTGACCGTAGCGCACATAAACGGGATGCGCCCCTCCCGCGCTTGAACCGCGGGCCGCGACGTGACACACTGGAGGCCTGTTGTCCGGTTCATGTGCGCGTTGCTGTAGTGAGGAAGGAGGCGGACGAGCCGCCGCGCGGCGGGGGCGGTCCGAATGAACAGGCTGCGATACATCTTTCGAAGCTTGGTCCACCGCAGGCGGGAGCATGCGGCGGTGGCGGCGGGAGTTGCGTTGACCACCGCGGTGTTGGTGGGGGCGCTCACGCTGGGGGACTCGATGCGCGCCAGCCTCCACGCGGCCACGGCGGCGCGCCTGGGCCGCGCGGTCGTGGCCGTGGCCGCGGGCGAGCGCCCGTTCAAAGACGATCTGGCGCAACGGCTTGGCAAGGCCCTGGGCGGCGAGACCGCTCCCGTGCTGCTGCTCAACGGCGCCCTGGCCGCGGCGGATGGTCAAACCCATGCCGTCCAGGTGGTCGGGGTCGACGACCGGTTCTGGCGTCTCGCGCCGCGGCAGGACGCCGCGGCCGCGCTGTCGACAAACTCCGTGGCCATCGGTGACCTCCTGGCGCGCCGCGGCGGCCTGGCGGCCGACGATTCCGTTACCCTGCGCGTGCCGGTCTACTCGGCTATCCCCGTCGAGGCGCCCATTGCCGCCGCGGACGGGAGATCCGCCGTGCTGCGTGCCCGTATCGTGGACGTTCTGGATGCGCCGCGCTTCGGGCGCTTCGGCCTGCGCTCCAATCACACGCCCGCCCTCAACGTGTTCGTGAGTCTCTCCGAATTGCAGCGGCGGACAGGATTGGACGGGCGCGCGAACCTGCTGCTCGTCGCCGACGGGGCCGGCCTTTCCGCCGCGGAAGTCACGCCGGCGCTGCGCGCCGTCTGCGGCCTGGAAGACTACGGCCTGGACTTGCGGACGCTGCCCGACGGGCGCGGCGTCGAACTGACCTCCCGTCGGCTCTTCGTCGATGCGCCGGTCGAACAGGCGTCCGCCGCGCTCGGCGGGCGAACGCTGTTCACGTACTTCGTCAATGCCATCTCATCGGGCGACGCATCGATTCCTTACTCCTTCGTCTCCGCGCCTCACGGGCCGCCCGCACCCGACGGTTTGCCGGAGGACGGCATCGTTCTCAATGCCTGGGCGGCGGGCGACCTGGGCATCGGTCCCGACGCGGCGGTGACGCTCTCCTATTACACGATCGGCGCGGGTAACCGTCTGGTCGAACGCTCGCGCGGCTTCCGGGTGCATGGCGTGATCCCCACGCGCGCCGCCGCGGCCGACCCGGACCTCGTGCCGGCGTTTCCGGGATTGGCCGAAGCCGACAACTGCCGGGACTGGAAGCCGGGCGTGCCCATCGACCTGGACCGCATCCGACCCAAGGATGAGGAGTACTGGGCCTCCTGGCGCGGCGCGCCCAAGGGGTTCGTAACCCTCGCGGCGGCACGCGAGATGTGGGGCAGCCGCTTTGGGAGCGCCACGGCCGTGCGTTTCCCGCCGGGCGAACCGTCCGTGACGGCCCGCGCGCTCCTCGAACGCCTGGACCCCGCCGCGATGGGCTTGCACGCGGTCGATGCGCTCGCCCTGGGCCGCCGCGCCGGCGAACAGGGGACGGACTTCGGCGGATTGTTCCTCGGGATGAGCCTCTTCATCGTGGCGGCGGCGCTGAGCTTGACCGGCATGCTCACGGCCTTCTCGATCGAGCGCAGGATATCCGAAATCGGCACGCTGCGCGCGTTGGGGTTTCCCGTCGGTCTGGTGCGCAAGTTGCTGGCGGTGGAGACGCTGGCCGTGGCCGCCGTCGGCGCGGCGCTGGGCGGATGGCTTGGGCTGGGCTACCGCCACTTGCTCATGGCCGGCCTGCGCACCGTCTGGCGAGGTGCCGTGGGGGTGCCCGACCTGACCGGCGTGTTCGGCGCCGCCTCGCTGGCGTCCGGAGTTGCCGCCGGGCTGCTGATGTCCGGCGCCGTCCTTGCGCTGGCGCTCCACCGCCAGACCCGGCGCGCCCTGTCCGTGTTGCAGGGCGCGGCGGGCGAGAGTTTGCCGCCGTCGCCCCGCGCTTCGCGGACGGCTCTCGCGGCGGCCGCCGCGGCCTGCGCCCTGGCGCTCGTGTTGATGGCGTTCGGCGCGCGCGGCCGCTCGGGGCGTGAGGCGGCCGGCGTGTTCTTTG
>JAQBFL010000406.1:0-5423 GCA_032123415.1 bacterium
TCTGCCCTGCCAAGCCGTAGTTTTTAACGAAGGCTGGTTGCTTTCTCCAAATTCTATAGTAGATTTGTTTGATATGATTCCGGAACCGAGCATGGCCAAACAATACTTTGCTTATGCGAGCCTTAAAGGAACCCGCACTGCCAGAAAAGCGATGTCTTATCAGTCCCCGCACAGGAAACCGAAAACGCCATGAAGCTCGCCACACTCCGGGGCTGCGTCAACCACGCACACCCTGCGTCCCCGTTCAGTGATAGCCTGTCGCCGCTGGGCCTTGGGGCATTCCAGGACAATCGGGCCGGCGTCGATCGGGCCTACCTGAAGGGCCTGCATGTCGGTTCGTACAAGCCGGCCTTTCAGCCCTTCCTGCAAGCGGCGGCGCGTGTGGCCGGCGTCTGGGAAGACCTGCACGTCGAGACGCGGGAATGCATGCCTTGGGGCTGGTGCGAGACCTGTCGCGCCGGCGACGCGCAGGTTCGCGTCACCGTGACGATCCCGCATGCCGCGAGGCTGTCGGTCGCAATTGCGCCCGTTTCCGGGCGATGCGACGGCTTTGCCTTCGACGGCGCAGTGCGGGCAGAGATGGGGACTCTCGAGGTGCGTCAGCGTGCCGCGCCCGAGCTGGTGCTCCACCGCCAGGTACACAATGTGTTCCTGAAAACAGAATGCAGCTTCGACCTGCATTTTCGCATTCCGGGCGCGCGGATCACGGCGTGCGACTCCCGCTTTCCCGATGCCGAGACCGTCTGGTCGGACGCCGGAGGGCCTTTTCGGAGGTTCCGTGTGGAAGTGCCCGTTGCGCCCGACGGGTCGGCGGAACTAGTGATGGAACTTCAGATAGACGACACGCTGGTTCCCGTCGGCATACTGGCGTCCTCTGCGGAACGCTGGCAAAACTGGATCGACCGCCTCCCATGTCCCGAACCCGCCACCGAGTTCTGGAAGCAGCGGTTCCTTCAGGCCGTGCAGGTGGTCGCGAGCGCAGCCGTTCGCATGCCGGGGTATGGCAACTTCGGCGAGGAGGTTGCGGCGCTGGCATCGGTTTCCAACTGGAGTTCGTCGGCCTTCTTCTGGGATCACATCTTTTCGAGTGGCGTGCTGGGGCTGATGGAGCCGGATTGGCAGGAGAGCGCCATCCGCTGCCATACCCGCCACGCGACGCGAGCCCGCATCACGCCCGGGATCCTACTCGCGTTTCCGCTCTACGGGGATGCCGACAACCTGGGCGACTGCTATGCGCCCATCGCTGCGTGGAGCATCATGAAAGCTCCGCACATGGCGGGCGACACGGATCGGCTGCGGGCCGTCTATCCCTTCCTCAAGGCGAACGTCGACTCGTGGTTTCTGGCTGCGGATCGTGACGGGGATGGCATTCCCGAATGGCGCAACACCGGCAACCCCGCAGACAACTCGCCGCTCTACGACGCCTATGCGCCCAAGCCCGGGGCCACGTGCTTCCCCATACCGCCCTTCGTCAGTGTCAACCTCTGCGCCTACCTGCTCATGGAGATGCGCTGCCTGCGAGAGATCGCCCGACGGGTGGGATTGGCCGACGACGCAATTGCCTGGGAGGAGCGCGCGTCGAAGATGGACCGCTACATCCTGGAAAACCTGTGGGACGAAAACGACCTGTTCTTCTATGACCGGACACCCGACGGCGGCGTGACGAGGATCAAGACCTTCTTCGGCCTGCTGCCCCTATGGGCCGGGGTGTCCCTGCCGGTGGAGACGGCACGCCGGGCGATCGAAGCGCACCTGCTGAACCCGGACGAGTTCTGGGGCGCGGTTCCGTTCCCGAGTGTCGCGTACAACGAACCGAGCTACGATCCAAGCGGGTATTGGCGGGGTCGCAGTTGGCCGCATCTCTACTTCTGGAACACCGAGATCCTGTGGGCCTACGGCTACCACGCCGAGGCTGCGCAGGCGAAGCGCCGCTTCCTCGAACTGAACGCCTGCTGGGCCGGCCCGGCGGAGAACTTCCCGACCGATTCCAACCGGATCGACGAACCCGGGATGCTCAACTACAATTGGGGCGCAGCGGCCCTGGTCTTTTTTCTCCTGAAATGGCACGAACAGCCGCTTGCCATGGCCGGACGGTCTGCGGCACACGGCAATGCGTCTGCACAGCACGAGCAATGGGGGTGCGCGCCGAGCGCATAATCGGTTGCGAGGAGTCTAACAATGAACACGCTTTTCCCCATGGCAGGTCCACTGTCAGCCGCGGACGGCGGCCCGCCGGAGGATCCCGCCGTGGAGGCCCGCACGGTGCAACTCGAACGACTGCAGCGCCACGCGTTTGCCAGCGACCGGGCCGACGACAAGGCACCGGGGTTGCTGCTTGGCAACACCCGCATCGGCGGCTGTCTCGCCGCTTCCGGTCTGGGCATTCCCGTCCTGTGGAACGCCGAACTTTGGAGCAACAGCGACCAGCGGCTCTCACTGCAGGGCCCGCTGCTTTCCTGCGCGGCTTTCGCCGGCCGCGATCCCGTGTCCTACCGCCAGCAGCTCTCACTGATGGACGGCCTGGCCAAAACATCCGTCCGCTATGCGAATGACGCCGGCTACGATGCCGAAGTCTTCTGTTCGATGGCGGACACCCCGCTTCTAACCATCCGGTTGACCGCCCACGGCAAGGACCCAAGCGAGTGGCAGCTCGCCCTGCCTGGCCACGGCGGATCCGACCAGGCCACCCCCACCCTGCTGACCGGAAAATCCGCGGCTGACGCCTTCTCCAGCTTCGCCTGGACGCTACGCTCCGACAGGCCTGTGACCCGTGCGGCCGACAACCGGTTCACCTTGCAACTCGCGCCCGGCGAACCCGTGACCCTCGCCTTCCACCTGCTCACCCGCGGATCTAACGAAAAATCAGAAGGCCCGCCCACCCCCGCTTTCGAGGCCCAGCTCGCCGCCCACCGCGCCGTGTGGGACGACCTGTGGCGGCGCTGTGCCGTGCTCGCCTTGCCGGATCCGGACCTCGAACGGCTCTGGTACCGCTCGCTCTATTGGACCTTGAGTACCTGTGGCAATGAACGGTTCTTGCCGGGTGAAAGCATGTTCGCCGTCCCTTGCTGGGACATGCACCCGTTCACCTACGCCGCTGCCGGGTGGGCGCTTCAGGCGTTCACCGCCGTGGGCCTGCCGGAACGGGCCAAGGCCATGCTCGATTGTCATTTCAAACCCGCCGCGCTCCGCGACAACGCACAAGTCTATGCCCATACCCTCACCGGCGGCAGCGCGCCACCGGAAGCGATGGCTTTCGCCCACGAAGTGAAAACCGACGGCCGCAACATCCCCTGCGGCCATTATGAATCGCAGCGTCATCTCGACGGTTTCGCGGCCGCCCTTTTCCACCGCCACCAGCGTTTCTATCCGGACCAATGCCTGTCACTGGCCGAGCTCTATCCGCTCATGCGGGGCCTCGCCGAATTCTGGTGCGCCCTGGCACAATGCGACCCCAAGACCGGCGACTACCTGCTGCCAAAAATGACCTCCCTAACTGAAGACTTGATCGCCCCGCATCCGATCGATGCGGCCCTCGCCGCCAAGTGGTGCCTGCTCAGCGCCCACCGTGATGCCGTGGCGCTCGGCCGCGACCCCGGGCGCGCCAATCACTGGCGCGAGGTCGCCAAACACCTGCTGCTGCCCCAAAACGATCAGCGCTACCTCGAGTTCGCAGGCGATCCCGATCAACGCAGCGGCGGCGGCTATATGGGCGTGCGCGGCTTTGTATATCTCGGCTGGCCGACGATGGAGTTGATACCGACCTTGGATCGCGCCAAGGCGCTGCGCACGCTTGATCACACGTGGGAGCGCAACCGCAAGGGCGAAGGCATGATCGGCTTTGTCGCAAACTGGTTCGCGCTGGCCGATCTCCATTACGGCCGCGGCGATCACGCACTGGCAATCCTCAAGCATAACTTCCGCTGCGAGGACGCGTGGCGGCAGGGCGTTTCCGAATTTCCCGGCAGCCAGAATTTCCACTTCACCACCAACTACGCATCCTATCTGCTCGTGCCGCTGGCGATGGCCGTGCAGTCGGCGGACGACCGGATCGAGGTCTTCAGCGCGGTGCCCTCCGCATGGAAGGATTTCGCGTTCTATCAGGTTCCGGCCGAGTCCGGCCTGCGCGTCTCGGGCGTGATGCGCAACGGCGCGGTGCGGTGGCTCACCTACACCCGCGACGGCAAGGTGTTACGCCAGGCCACGCGCCGCGAGTCGTTGAGCATCCGGCGCGACGGCGCGACGATCCGCCTGCAGGAACCCACCGGTACCGGTCCATGAAGCTGCCATGGCACGCCCAAAGAAGCGCTCTGGAGAACCGCACCATAACCAACCCTGTCGGACGAAGTGCGCTTGGAGGAGTGTGGAACAGCATCCAGTCCTGGCTCTTCCCCATGCTGGAGGATGAGATCAGCGAACTCGACGAGAAGCATCGGCAATTCGTCGCGGTCTGCGAACTGTGCGCGCCGTAGGACCACATGCGCTCCTACCGTTGGACCGGCAACGGCTGTCCGCCCAAGAGCCGCTGGTCGCTATGCAAGGCGTTCATCCACACATCCACGCCCTCGTGACCTGCGGCGCCTTCACGGAGGCCGGCGAGTTCGTCCCGCTGCCGGCCTTCGACGCCCAGGCGCTGCTCCACACCTGGGAAGAGGCCGTTTACGCGCTCTACCTGCGGGAGCAGAAGATCGAGCCGGCCGTGGTGGAGCAGATCCGCGGCTGGCGCCACTGGGGCTTCAGCGTGGATCAGTCGGTCTATCTGGCAGTATCGGCAAGCTGAATGCTCCGATCCTACAGTGGGAAGCTTCAAACGTCCGCAGCATTGCAGCATGAACGCCCACGCTCTCCCTCACCTTGACCGGCCGCTCGGCTGAACCCGCTTTCGCGTATGAATGGGCGGGAACAGGGTGCAACGCAGTCACTTCTGGGCCGCCACGGCACTTCGAGGCCGCGGCTATGAGACAATCGGATGCCCGCCGGGTCTGGTCGCATCCAGGCTATTCTGTGCCGGTTGTGATTCCCGCAGCCCTCCTGATGGATTCGACATCGAGGTCATCGATCCAGCCTGGAAGGTTCTGCCAGACTTCGTGAAACCCGAATCCGCCTTGGGTCATCTCCCGGATGGCCTCTTCCTTCGTCCAGCCTTGGACAGCGACACGGTACAACGCGCACATGGTACCAGTGCGATCTGCCCCATGCTGACAGTGGACGAGGACGGGGGTGTTCTTCGGATTGGTGGCGATCTGGAGGAAGCGAACTATCTCCTTCCGTTCGGGGTGCCACGCCTTCATGTAGATATGTTCGTACGCCAGTCCTATCCCCCTGATGTCGTCTCGGTCGGAATTGAAGGATCGGAGGTTCACGATCGTCGCGACACCATGGCGATCCGTTGTTCCGTCTGCTCCCGGTTCACGCTCCGGCGGAAG
>JAQBFL010000407.1:0-3567 GCA_032123415.1 bacterium
CCAACTGGCAAACCGCGACAAGCGGGAGAGCATGGCCCCGGACAGCGATGCGCTCGCGCGCGCCAGGGCTGAGGTGGCTCGGATTCGCGGGCTCGCGCCGGCCTCCCGGCTGCCCGCGGCGACCCGCGAGGCGATTCAAAGATTCTTTCCCAATATCGTTCGTCCGCAAACGCAATCCAACAGGGAGGCATCGGTATGAACCGCAGGACAGAAAACACGACACGATCACAGCGGGACGGCGTCCTGGTCCGTCCCCGCGAACGCCTCTCCGAACCACAGCTTCGTCAGGTTGATGCAACGTCGCGCCGCATCCTCGAGAGCCAGGGGCTGTTGTGCTACAACCGGCGGGCGGCCCTAATCCTGGGCGAAGCTGGAGCACGCGTCGCGCAGGCCGGCGACGCGTGGGAAATTCGCATTCCTTCCACGCTGCTGGATCGGGCATTGTCCACCGCGCCCTCCCGCATCGTCCTGGGCGCGAGGGAGCCGGCCAACCGGCTGATTCTGGACGCACATGAGCCCCGCGTGCGCTTCGGGAGCGGTTCGGAGACCAACGTCTGGCTCGATGTTCGCTTCGATGGCCGCGCGCCGGTGTTCGCGAGGCAGCCGGGCTCGATCGCGCGACTGCGGGCGGCCGCGCATCTGTGCGAACATCTCGAACATCTGGATTTCTTCATCCGCTGCGTCAACATCCAGGATCGGAACGTTACGCCGGAGAACAAGGACGTCAACAAGTTCCTGGCGAGTCTTAACGGGATCACGAAACACGTACAGGCGGGACTGACCAGCCTCCCGCAACTGGACAATGTTCTTCGCCTGGGCGAAATTGTTGCGGGTGGCCGGGACGCATTCCGCGCGGAACCGCTCCTTTCTTTCATTTGTTGCGCGATCAAGAGCCCTCTGCAGATCGTGGACGACACCGCCGAGGCGTTCATGGAGATATCCGCGCGAAGGATCCCGGTCGTAGTCTCTAGTTGCCCAATGGGCGGCGCGACGGGACCCTTCGACGAATTCGGCATGGTCGCGTTGATCAACGCGGAGCTCCTGGCGGGCGTCACGCTCAATCAATGTGTCGCCCCCGGCGCGCCGATTCTCTACGGCGCCGTGCCGGTGCGAACCCGGCTGGACAATCTCAACGACATGTACGGCGCGCCCGAGTTCGTGCATTACAACCTGGACTGCGCGCAAATGGCCCGCTTCTACGGGCTGCCATGTTATTCGACGGCCGGCGTCGGAGACACGTCCCTGCCCGGCATTCAGGCCACCGTGGAAAAAATGCTTACGCTGCAAGAGGTGCCCCGCGGCGGCGCTCAGTACATCCACTATGCGTTCGGGCTCCTGGAACGCACCAACGTGTTCTGTCCCGAACAGGCTATTCTGGACGACGCGCACATCGGAATCATCAAGGACCTCCTCGCTGAACCCGCGTTTGGGCCCGGCGACGAAGAGCGGGCGATTTCGAACCTTCGCGAAGTGATGGAGTCGGATCACAAGACCTTCATCTATCATCTGCCGTTGCCGTCGCGTGAAGCGGTGTATGTCCGCTATCCGCTGGAGGACGACGAAGGCGGCGCACTGGCGGCGGCGCACCGGCGCCGCCTGGAGATCGAGAAACTGCCCCGGCGGACATTGGACGAGGGCGTGCGCAGGGACATCGCCCGTCATGTTCCTGGCGTGCTGGCCGCAGCGCTGGACCCCGACGAAGATGAAATGGAAAGACCGTCATGAGCGAGCAGTCCCAGATGCAGATGGCGGCGTACAGCGAAGCGGTTCGCAGTGGTCTGTACGCCAAGAAGTCCGGCCTGGTCGGAAAGTACGACAACGTGCGCAAGGTGTGGGAGGACGAAATCACGCGTCTTGCGCTCCGCCCCCACTTGGACGGGTTGCTGGAGCGATGTCGGCGGGAAATGCGGCGCATCCGGATCCTTGATCTCGGGTGCGGCAGCGCCGACGGCTTTGAATTGCTTGCCGGTGTGCGCGACCGCGACGCGGACCTAAAGCAGAGAGAGGTGGACCTTCTCACGCCCACAGTGCTGGGATGCTACAAGGGCGTGGATCTGAACGCAGACTTGCTCCAGCAGGCCGCGGAAATCTACGGCGGCAGTCCGAAGATGATTTTCGATCAGGGCGACTTCACCCGGGGCCTCCCCATGAAGACTGACGAAGAACCGTACGATCTGTACTTCACGTCCTTCGGCACCTGCTCGCATCACAACGACGATGAAACGTTGATACGACTCCTTGTCGAAATTGCCGAGCGCACCGAGACCTATTGCATCGTGCATTGCGACTGGCTGGGCCGCTATGCGTATGAATGGCAGACGTTATGGAGTCACGATCCGTCGGAAATCCGGAACATGGACTACGTGGTCTCTTACATCTACGAGAAAGAGGAACGGGAAGCCCGGCGCGCCGAGCTGCAACATCTGACGCTGCGCCTGATGTCCCGGGATGAGGCCGACGCGATCGTGGCGGAAGCGAGCCGCCGCTCCGGAGTCCGCATCAAGCCCCTGGGGTATTACGACCGTTCCGCGTTCACGGGGCGTCACATGGACACGGGAGACTACAATCCATACGCGCAGCCCATCCGCAGGGCGGTCAACTCGCTTCACGAAGTCAATCGCCGGACCGACCTGCACGAACTGCTGATTGACTACGTTCCCAAGTCCGGTTTCGACTTCCTGAACCGGCATTATGAACACATGCAGAGCTGCTGGAACTACCTTGTGAAGTCCGTCATGGAACTGCTCAACTCGTATGACGAATCGTCGCGTTCCTTCGATCAGCCTCCCCCCGAGCCCCCTGCTGCCTGCCCCGAGGTGGTTCGGGAAATGGCGACCCGCATGCAGCGCGTGGTGGAGGGGTCCGGGTGGTATCGGATGGGGCTTCCGCGGGAGAATATTATCGAGCCGCAACTCGGCTATTCGCTTCGCCACTTGATGTCCCGGCTGCAGCAAGGATGCGGATGCGGACACGGATTTGTGGGAATCTTCGAAGTCGATCGTTCCGCGGGAGGCGGCGGTGATCGCAATCCATAATCTGCGGAAGACCTTCGACGGTGGGAGCACGCATGCGGTGGACGGCATCTCCCTGGATGTCGCCGAGGGAGAAACGCTCGTCCTGCTGGGCTCGTCCGGCTGCGGCAAGACCACGACGCTCAAGATGATCAACCGGCTCATCGAGCCGACCTCTGGGACCATTTGCGTGGACGGTCGCGACGTGATGTCGCGCGGCGCCGTCGAGTTGCGCCGCGCGATCGGCTATGTCTTCCAGGGCATCGGGTTGATGCCGCACCTGACTGTGCGTCGCAACGTCGTGCGGCCCGTCCGGATGCGGGGAGTGGCGCGCGATGAACGCCGACGTCGCGCTTGCGAACTTCTCGCTATGTTGGATTTGCCCCCCGACGAATACGCCACGCAAGTCCCCGCCCAACTCTCGGGCGGTCAGCAGCAGCGCGTGGGCGTGGCGCGTGCGCTGGCCACCGATCCGAAGTATCTCCTCATGGACGAGCCGTTCGGCGCGCTGGATGCCCTGACGCGTGACCGCCTTCAGCAGCAGTTCCTCACGCTG